>DASZMF010000460.1:0-4850 GCA_035552035.1 Candidatus Angelobacter sp. | reverse complement strand
CTGATTTTCAAACACGCTATCTCTACCGTGGTAATGGCAAAAGGCAGCATGCATCACAGTGAGAGCCGCCACGCATCGGCAGAGGGCGAAGGCAGTACCGGCAAGTCGGAGGGCTAATCCATTCCAGGGCAACGTTCCCGCCGTTTTGAATCTTCGGCCGGGATCAAGACCGGTCGCGATGGTCCGGAACGCGCGTTTCTAGTCGCCGTTGAGTTCCGCTATCGGTCACGGTCAGACCGTGACGTTGCGTTGCCGCCCAGCGCTGTGCTCGCACGCAAGAGTGCTGCCGAGCACGAGGATACCAGTAGTGTTTCTCGCGTCGGCGTGGAGGAATCGCTGGCGGAATTCCGTGAGCTGGTGACTTCAGCGGGCGCGGAAATTGCCGGCGAATTTGTCCAGCGCCGTGATCGTCCTGATCCGGCAACGCTCATTGGCACAGGCAAACTGCAGGAGATTGCAGGCGCCGTGGCCTCCGTGGACGCGGACCTGCTGCTCATTGACCACGAACTCACTCCCTCTCAGCAGCGCAATATAGAAAAAGAAGTCAACGCCCGCGTGATTGATCGCACGCAGCTGATCCTGGATATTTTTGCGCGCCATGCGCGCAGCCGTGAAGGCCAGTTGCAGGTTGAGCTGGCGCAGTTGAATTACATGCTGCCCCGGCTCGCCGGACGCGGCATTGAGATGTCTCAGCTGGGTGGCGGCATCGGTACGCGCGGTCCGGGTGAAACGCAGCTGGAGACCGACCGGCGCAAAATCTATCGGCGGGTTCGCCACATTAAGCAGCAGCTCGAAGACGTAAAGCGCATACGCCGGCAGCAGCGCCAGCGACGCGAATCCGTGCCGCTGCCGACGATTGCTTTAGTCGGATATACCAATGCGGGCAAATCGACCTTGTTCAATGTGCTGACCGGCGCAGGCGTATTGGAGTCTTCCAAAATGTTTGCCACGCTCGACCCCACGGTTCGCGGCATTACGCTTCCGAGCAAGAGAAAAGTATTGCTGTCAGACACCGTAGGTTTTATTCGCAACCTGCCCACGACGCTGGTCTCTGCATTTCGCGCGACGCTTGAAGAAGTACAGCGCGCCGTTTTATTGCTGCATGTGGCGGATGTGACCAGCCCATCCTGCCAGGAGCAACAGCAGCAGGTGGAAAGCGTGCTGAAAGATCTGGATGTGCTCGACCGCCCGCGTATCCGTGTGATGAATAAAGTTGACCTGATGCCGGAAGCGCAGCGCAAGGCGCTGGCTAGCGTGCCCAACACGGTGTATATCTCGGCGGCAAAAAAAATGGGCTTGGACGATCTGCTGGCCGCGATTGATGAACGCATGGAAATTGATGCGCTGCAGCCGTTGCGGGTTCGTATCCCGCAGAGTGAAGGCAAATTGCTGGCGCTGGTTGAGTCGCGCGCGCACATTCTGAAGCGGTCTTACCGTGACGAAAAAGTTCAAATGGACATAGAAGCGCCAGAATCACTGGTGCGGAAGCTGCGGGAGTATGAAGTGCAGTCGAAGCGAGCACCCGTGCCGGTCCGTGGGTCAAAAAAAGCCAAATAGTTCCAACCCTTCCTTGGGTTTGCCGCTTAGTTCAGGTTCTTGAGCGCAGCTTCATAGTAGCTGCTCTTGGACTTTGCTCCAGCAGCCCGCGCGCTCTCCAGAGCTCCAAGCGTTGCGCCTCGTCTTCCCGGAGCGTTCTGAAGCGTTTTCTCGTATTCAACCAGTGCAGCGTCAGGATGACCGGATTGCGCCATCAGGTCTGCAAGTTGCTCCCGCGCCGGCACTACGGGGCCGGGTGTGACGGGAAGTTTCTCCACCGCGTCTTCCTCGTCTGCGGCTTTCTTCAAGAGTGCCAATGCCTCTTCCGGTTTGTGGTCGGCAAAAGCGATCCACGCCCCGGCTTCTTCCGACTGTATCTGGACCTGGACGGCCCAGTATTGGTTCCCGGATGCCTTAAGTTCAGCAGTCAGCTTCTCAAGCGTTTGTAGTTCTGTCCGGGCTGCCGCGGCATTACCGGTGTGCGCATATCCCACGGCGCGGGCCCATGCGGCGAGTGCGGCAACGTGCGGCGGCGCACCTGTAGGAGCCGTGCAGCGGATTGCGTCTGGCCACTGCTTGCGTTCCACGCCATAGCGGATCGGCATGACGGTTGCGGAATATGACACTTTAAAATCGGTTCCAGGCATCTGTCCCATGCCTTGCAGCTCTTTGAGGATGGCAGCAGTGTCAGCGTCCCGGCCTTCCTGCAGTGACGCGTAAACCATGTAGTCCATGGCATGCAGTTCTTCGCCAATGTCGCCCTGCTGGTGTGCGGCCACACGCGCAGCCTGGTTGGACCGCACGGAATCTTTCCACATGCCAAGCCGCGTAAAAATGTGCGAAGGCATATGCAAGGCATGCGGCGCTGAAGGCGCAATTCCCGAGTAGGCGCGCGCGGCATTCAGTCCCTGCTGCGCCATTTCGGCGTTATCGTTGGCATGAATCAGGTAGTGCGCCAGCCCCGGATGCTCCGGATATTTTTGATAGAGCGGCTCAAGAATCTGTACAGCGGCTTTTTGGTTATGGTGCGTCTTGTCCTGCGAGCTCGCCGTGGCCAGCAACGCCAGCGCATAGAAAATCTGGACTTCGGCGTCGTCAGGATTCTGTTTCGCCACCGCTGACATGGCATCTCTATATTTCGCCGCACGGGCCGGATAAGCGCCGCCATCGTCGACGAAAATGAATGACGCTGCGGCTATCAGTTCTTTTTCCCGGGCATTACCGGCGCCGATCTTTTGGGCCTGCTCAATTTCCGCGCGCCCCTTCTGCGTTGCGTCGCCGGGCAGCGGAGGAGCCCAAAGCTGGTGATAATAGCTCATGGCAATGCCCCAATGGGCCATGGCGCAAGCTGGATCCTGGCGGGCCACTTCTGCAAATGCTTCTACGGCTGGCATGTACGTGAAAGAGTGCAGCAAGGCCACGGCGCGATTAAAGCTGCCCTGCACTTGTGCCGCACACGATATGGGAAACGACACGGTACCTAATTTCTCCGGTACGGGGTGCTCGTGTTGAGGATAGGCAGTCGTACAGAGCGAGAAGATCAGAAGAATGGATGCGGCCGGCTTTAGTTGAATGAACCTCAATTTAGTAAACCTCAATTTAGTGAATCCCCGTTGGCAAAGATCTGCTTTGACTCAAGTCTTATTTTTTTCACGTATTGCCGTTTCAGTTGTTTCCATTCTAAGCCGCGTGTGTTGCTAATCGTGAATCAGAGTCAACCAACCGGCAAAGTGATAGCTCAAACCTTGCAAATGCAAACTGGATGAAATTGCAAAATGACCGGGAAAATTTAAATGGGCCGGTGACCAAGAAGCGGTGACGGTTTCCTTGGCCACAAGCCCATTCGATCCTGAAACGGATCGGAGGTGATATCTACATTTTAGGCCAGTCCAAGGCGATGTCAAGCGATCTGCGAACTCTTTTTTTACTTACTTGGTGCGCTGAGTAGCCCTGCGCCAGAGCCACTGAAAATGCGGCTAAAAACAAGAAAATCTTAAAAGATAAGCCGCAGGTTTAGGTTGCGTTGAAGACGGCTCAAAATGAGACTTTCCTAAGGGCGTTTTTAGCGGCTAAGTAGTAGTCGGATACCAATGATTACCACCAAAGTTCCAAATATCCGGCGCAGCAGCAGTTCAGGAATGTGTTGCGCCCACATGCCGCCAAAATAGCCTCCCAGCGTAAAGCCCAAAGCAATGAGCAGGCCGGCTTTCAGGTCAACATTGCCAGCTTTGTGATACTCCCAGAAAGCCAGCACGCCCACGGGTGCGAGCAGGGCAGCCACGGATGTCCCCTGCGCTTTGTGCTGGTTCATGTGAAAGAGATAAACGAGTCCAGGAACAATCAAAATGCCGCCGCCAATGCCGACAATCCCGGAAAGCACGCCCACGACCAAGCCAAGTAATATGTAGAGAAAAGTCATGGGCGAAATCATAGCGGAAGAAATTGCTCAGGCGAGCGCCGCAAGGATTTTTTTTTAGTTTTAAATTGCCTTTTACATGGCGTTGGGAATCACGATTTTTCCGCCGGCGCTGGCGGCGGAAATTGGCGGCAAACGTTGACACTGCCGCGAAACGGATGATAGTTTAGAGAGTTTGGTAGTCGTTCCAATCCGCTCCAGTTCACTACAACTTAAAGAATAATTTTGCATGGACGCAATACTCAGGCAAATAGGCGAATTACTGATTTCTTCCATCCCCACGATCATCAGCTTGCTGATCGTGTGGACGAGCTACCGTTTTATTGTCCACGGGAGGCTGCAGCAGGTGCTGGAGCAGCGGCACGCGTTGACCCAGGGCGCCGTCCAGCGTGCGCAGGAAGAGATTGCCAGGGCTGAGGCGCGCACGGCGGAATATGAGCAGAAGGTACGTGAAGCGCGGGCTGAGATTTATAAGACCCAGCAGGCCAACCGACAGAGAATTATGGATACGCGCAACGCCGCATTGGCTGAGGCCCGCAAGCAGGCTGGCGACAAAGTAAAAGAAGCACGCGCGAGTGTGGCTGCTACCGTGGCTTCATCCAAGACCGCGTTGCGTGAGCAGGCAGATGCTTTGGCTGACAAGATCATTGAGTCAGTCTTGAAGCCGGCTGCGGCAGGGGGACGGTAGCCATGGCCAGCAGAAAATATTGGCTCAACATGGTCCTGGCTCTGGTGCTGCTTTTTTCCGTGCCGGTTTTGCGCGCACAGGAAAACGCTACGCCGGCAAACGGAGCAAATGCCGCGCAGGCTGCAAAGCCAGAGTCGCTGAAGGCCAAGGACGAGCAAAAAGCAGCGGATGAAGAGAATGCCATCCGCCATTCATCGGCAGTGAAGTACA
>DASZMF010000459.1:0-2540 GCA_035552035.1 Candidatus Angelobacter sp. | reverse complement strand
TAGCTTCAGAAGAATTTTCTTAGAGAGTTACGCGACAGCGGAATTACTTTCCCACTTCCTCATTTTCGTCAGGATGCTCAGACACCCCAAACTCATACCCAATGCCGCGCACAGTCCGGATCAACCTGACTTTCGCGCCTTCATCAATTTTCTTGCGCAGATAATTCACATAAACGTCCACCACATTGGTCATGGTGTCAGGCGAAAGTTTCCAGACGTGCTCAATAATCATGTTGCGCGTGATCTTGCGGCCAGGGTTCCGCATAAAATATTCCAGCAGGCCAAATTCCTTGGGCGTGAGATCAATAATCCTGCCTGAGCGATGCACCGTCCGCTGCATATAGTCCAGTTCAAGGTCGGCTACTTTCAGATGTGCCTGCCCGGCCTGGCTCTTGCGCCGCAATACGGCCCGTATGCGGGCCGAGAGTTCTGAGAAAGAAAAAGGTTTTGTTAGATAGTCATCCGCGCCGGCGTCAAGACAGGCCACGCGCTCGGCCACTTCGTCAGTAGCGGTAAGAATCAGAATAGGTAACTCAGCGTTTCCACTCCGCACTTTAGAAAGAACTTCTCCGCCAGAAACCACAGGCAGATTCAAATCAAGAATGAGCAAATCAAACGCGCTCTTCTGTATGCGCTGCAACGCTTCATCACCACTCGGAGCGATCTCCGTTGTGTGGTCTTCAGACTTGAAGGCCTTGGCGATGAATGTTGCGAGTGGAGCGTCATCTTCCGCGATCAGAATTCGCATCCGGGCTTGTTCTCCGTCGAATAGTGGGAGCCTATTCTTTCCTTAAGTGAGCCCATTCTAAACCAGATAACAACAATTACAACCTTAATACTGAGTCATATTGAATAAGAATTATCTTAATGTTCTCAGTAGGTACACAAACTATGGAAGCTAGAATCCCCGTTACGAACATAACTTAGATTAACGAATAGCAATGCAGGTTGACAGGTTGACTCTGAATTTTTCTGAACATAATGATCGACTGGGATTCCTTGTTGTTCTCTCGTGGAACATTCAATCCAACAATCTCTAAGAGGTTCCATTTTGGGATGGTACGCTACAGTCGGCAATTTCTTAAACCGCAAGAGTTTCTCGCGTATGCCGGGCAATCATCAGGTCTTCATCCGTCTTGACCACGCGAACCGCGCAGCTCGACGCATTCTCACTGATGAGTTCAGCGTTTCGCCCGTTCGCCGAACCATCCAGCGTGATGCCCAGATATTCCAGTCCGTCGCATATTTCCGCACGCACAGGCGCCGCACGCTCGCCAATGCCGCCCGCAAACACCAATGTATCCAATCCACCCAGCACCGCGGCAAATGCGCCAATAAACTTACGCACCTGATAACAAAACATTTTTACAGCCAGGGCAGCATCAGAATCTGTCGGCCGCTTTTCTAAAAGAACTCTCATGTCACCTGTTTGACCAGAGACACCCATCATCCCAGATTGATGGTTAATCAGTTTTTCCAGCCGGTCAGCGGAATATCCTTTATTCATAAGATAGAGGAGTACGCCAGGATCAAGATCGCCGCTGCGCGTTCCCATTATGAAACCACCCGACGGAGTTAGCCCCATGCTTGTATCCATGGGCTGCCCATCTCTCAGTGCAACCATGCTTGAACCATTCCCAAGATGAGCGATAATCGCGCGCTGTCCCAGTTCGTGGCCCAGCTTGCCTACAATAAACTCATAGGAAAGACCATGGAAGCCGTAGCGCTTAATTCCCTTCTCCCATAACTCCCGCGGCAGAGCAAAGCGCTTTGCCACCTCCGGCATGCTGCTGTGAAATGCCGTATCAAAGCTGGCTACCTGCGGCAAATCAGGAAAATGATCTGATACTGCTTCAATCATGGCAATCTGGCTGGGCAGATGCAGCGGAGCAAACGGAACAAGCTCTCTAAGTGCACCCTTCAGTTTCTGGTCAATCCGCTGCGGCTTGGTAAATAGTGGACCACCATGCACAATCCTGTGGCCCACAGCCGCCAGATCTTTCACGCCCTGCTCTTGCAGCGCAGCAAACATAGCCTTGATAGCTGCTGCATGATCTGGAAACGCAGCGCTTTTTTCTGAAAGACTTTTCTCGCCGGCCCGAAGCCATATCTTTCCGCCACTCTCGCCGATTGCCTCAACAGCTCCGGAGAAGACAAGTTCTTCCACCGCCT
This sequence comes from Candidatus Angelobacter sp., assembly GCA_035552035.1. Taxonomy (GTDB): domain Bacteria; phylum Acidobacteriota; class Terriglobia; order Terriglobales; family Acidobacteriaceae; genus Angelobacter. Next base: position 368 of record DASZMF010000459.1, on the reverse strand, counting down.
CAGAAATATGGTAAGCCGCAAATTTTAATGATGACGATCCGCCATTCAAACATAGGATGACCGGCTCCATCTTATCTGGCTCCGCTGCGCACACGCATCTTAGCTATGGCTCCAGCGCCAGTTTTCAACTTCCGGCATGTCTTTACCGTATGCAGCCACATATTCTTTGTGCTTGGCCAATTCGCCTTGAAAGATCGCAACCGCGTCGTCAGCTTTCAGGCCGGGTATCCGGTGAATTGTGTCAATCGCCAGTTGAAAGCGGTCCATGTTATTCCGCACCACCATATCAAATGGAGTGGTCGTGGTTCCCTCTTCTTTATACCCGCGGACATGCATATTGTCGTGGTTCTTGCGGCGGTAGCAAAGCC
>DASZMF010000458.1:0-8949 GCA_035552035.1 Candidatus Angelobacter sp. | reverse complement strand
AGACCGAATCAGAGGCATGGTTTTGGCTAACATTGTGCAAAAATTTTCAGCTTGTCAGGATTTGAAACTAAGAGAAACTTAATGTCTGGATGGGCTTATTTGTTCGGTAAATAGAACTGAATCGATTTTAGATTAAAACATTTGCGGGAGCGCGGGTAAAATCAGCGCACCCTAACCTTTGAGATAGACTGCATCTATTCACTGCATGCGAACTCCAGATTCAGCAGAGGATGACGATCCACTCCTGCGTACGCCAGCCGCTCAGTTGGAGCGCGAGGTAGCGGAGCTACGCCGGCAACTCTCAACACTGGTTCTGCAGTCGCCGGAATTGAGTTCGCCAGACGGGCAAAAAGAGCCGGTCCCCAGAGAGATAAGCAATGAAGCGAGCTATCGCGCGCTGATTGAGCTTTCACCGCAGATCGTGTGGATTGCAGACGCGAACGGCCTTACCACATATACGAACCAGTATTGGTTTGACCTGACGGGCCTAACGCTGGAACAGACGCTGGATGATGGTTGGACGCGGGTGCTGCATCCGGACGACGCCGAAAAAACTTTTCAGGAATGGCAGGCCGCCGTCCCCTATGGAATGCCGTGGGAAACGGAATTTCGGATACGGCGCGCCAGTGACGGGCAATATCGGTGGTACGCCAGCCGGGCCCTGCCGCTGCGAGATTCGTCCGGGCAGGTTTTCCGGTGGATGGGAATTGCGCTGGATATACACGATCGCAAGGTGGCCACGGAACATCTGGCAGTCACCGATGAACGCCTGCGACTGGCTGTGGCAGCCGCGAACATTGGCGCATGGGACCACTACCTGAATACCGATCAGGTGGAATGGTCACAAACAGCGCGCGATATCTTTGGCTTTCCCGGCGGGGGGCAGCCGAGCTTTGAATGGTTCTTTTCCGGCATACATGAGGAAGACCGCCCCATGATTGCAGCAAAGCTTGCGCAGGCAAAAGATCCAAAGATTCGCGCGGAATATGACGCGGACTATCGCTTCACGCGGCCTGACGGCTCAACCCGCTGGATCCTGGCGCGCGGGAAATGTTTCTTTGACGGCCCAGGGCCAACGGCGCGAGCGCTGCGCACGGCCGGTGTGATTGTTGACATCACGGAGCGCAAGCAGGCGGAGTGGGAGCGCGCCATGATGACCGCCGCGCTGCAACACAGCCCTGACTTTATCGGCATTACTGACCTGAAAGGAAAAATTGTCTTTCTGAACAAAGCCGGCCAGAGACTGGTGGGACTGCGCGATGACGCGGAAGCGCACGCAAAATATGTCTATGACTTTCTTCCACCCAGGGAACTTGTGGTGCTGCAGGACGAAATCATGCCCGCTGTGCGCCAGCACGGAGTGTGGGAAGGCCGGTTTTCTTTGCGGCATTTTGTTACCGGTGAAATCATTCCATTTGATACACGCGGGTTTGGCATTTTTGACGCCGCCGGACATCTCACCAATATCGCCACGGTAAGCCGGGATATTGCAGAAAAAGAAAAGCTGGAAGAACAGCTGCGCATGGCCCAGAAGATGGAAGCCATTGGCCGGCTCGCGGCCGGCATTGCGCATGACTTCAATAACCTGCTCACGGTGGTTCGCGGATCGGCTGAAGTGCTGGAATTGCGCCTGCCGGAAAGCGCAAGCGATCTGCGCCATAACCTGCGGGAGATTCACATAGCCGCAGACCGGGCCAGCGCGCTTACGGATCAATTACTCACTTTTGGCCGGCGGCAGATGGTGTTTCCGCATGTCATCAATCTCAATCAAGTGATCCTGGGCATGGATGAGATGCTGCGCCGGCTGGTGGGAGAAGAGATTACGCTCTCACTGTCATTGCAAATCGATCTATGGAACGTAAAGCTGAATCCCTCACAGGCGGACCAGATACTGCTTAACTTTGCCGCCAACGCGCGCGATGCCATGCCGAAGGGCGGAATCATATCAGTGAAAACGTGGAACCAGACGCTGGATGCCGTTGGAGCGCACACTGCAAATCTGCAGGTGGGAGACTATGTTTGCCTTTCCGTCTCAGATGTTGGCACGGGCATGGATGGTGAGACGTTGAGCCACATTTTTGAGCCGTTCTTTACCACCAAGAAAACCGGCAATGGCATGGGACTGGCCACCGTGTACGGAATTGTGCAGCAAGGCTCAGGCCATGTGATGGCGCACAGCATCGCAAATCAGGGAACGGAGTTCATTGTGTATCTGCCACGAACCAGGGAGGCCGCGCCGGCAGAGATCACGGCCCGGAAAATTGCTTCCAGCAAAAGAGGACCAGAGACAATCCTGATTGCTGAAGATGAACCCAGCCTGCGTGCGCTGCTGGCTGAGTACGTGAGAGAAAATGGATACCAGGTTCTTGAGGCGGCCAGCATGCAGGAAGCAATCACTGCGGCGCGTGGACAAAAACTGGACTTGCTGGTCACCGACATCGTGATGCCCGGAGGCGGCGGACAGAACCTTGCGGCAGCGCTTTCCACCACGCATCCCGGCCTGGGAATTATCTTTATGTCGGGCTATGCCGATTCCGCGTCACTGCAGGAAGCGACCAGCCAGCCCGGTGTAAAGTTTGTGCCAAAACCTTTTACGCTGAAACACATGCTGGAGACCATTCGCGAAGTACTGGGTGGCGGTTCCGGGGCATTCCCGGCAACATAAACTCAGCGCATCAACGGCCCCGGCACGGTTGGTTTTTCAGCATTTTTCGCATCTGCTTTGTGGTCAGGATTTTTATCTGATGCCCGTTTACCCCATTGCCGTGCGGACGGCGCAGAGTCGGCAATCCGCGGATAAAGCGCCCTTGCCCGCGTGAGCGCTTCCGCAACGTTGGCGCAGATATTCTGGTGGCCTACATGCTGCGCGAATTCCGTCTGCTGCATGAGCTGGGCAGGCTGCTCGCGCGCTCCGCACAGAATCAATTCGCGCCCCGTGGCGCGAACGCGGTCTGCCAGATCTTCCAGGGCGCGTATTCCGGTGGCGTCAATGGCAGTCATGTTACGCAGGCGCAGAATCACGATGGGTGGGAGGTCTTGTACCTGCTCTGCAAGATCGTCAATTTTGTCGGCCGCGCCGAAGAGAAAGGGCCCATGAATACGAAACACAGCTACATAAGGCGGAATATCCTTGTCCTGCAAAATGTGCAGCCGGCCTTCCTTCAGATATTCCTGCGTAACGCGAGAGACGGTTGTAGTTGCCGTAACTTTGCGGATATAGACCAGCGCGGCAAGAATCATGCCGGCTTCCACGGCAACGGTGAGATCGGCAAAGACGGTGAGAATAAATGTCGCGGACCAGGTGGCAATCTCAAGCCTGGATAGCTTGAGCAATTCGGGGATCTCGGCCCACTCGCCCATGTTGTAGGCGACCACCATCAGAATTGCAGCCAACACGGCCAGCGGAATGAATCTGGCAACGGCCGCGGCGAAAACCAGGATCACGAGCAAAGTAAGCGCATGAATGATGCCAGCAACAGGAGTCTTAGCACCGGAGCGAATATTCGTGGCCGTGCGGGCGATTGCTCCGGTTGCCGGCAACCCGCCCATCAGCGGTGAAACAAAATTGGCTACGCCCTGCGCCATGAGCTCGACGTTGGGATTATGTTTTTCACCCTGGCCAAACATTCTGTCCGCTACTACGGCTGACATCAACGACTCAATGGCTCCCAGCATGGCTATCGTAATCGCGGGCGAGATGAGTGGGCGGATGAGGTCCAGATGAAACTGTGGCAGCTTCAGCACCGGCAATCCGGCGGGAATCCCGCCAAAGCGTGTGCCGATGGTCTGGACGGGCAAATGAAAAATCCAAACCAGCGCTGTACCGGCAAAAAGCGCCACAATGTAACCTGGAACTTTTGGCACAAACTTTCGAAAGACCAGAATCAGTACGAGCGACAGCACTGCCAGCCCGGTTTCCTGGAACGAGATGGTGCGGAAGTTGCGGGCGATCGCTTCCAGCCGGCCCAGGAAATCGCCCGGCACGTGCTCAATGCGCAGTCCGAAAAAATCTTTGATCTGGGTGCTGGCGATGACCAGGGCAATCCCGTTGGTAAATCCCACCACCACAGGCCGCGGAATATATTTGACGGCGCTGCCCAGTCCGGTGACGCCCAAAAAAATCAGGAAGAGCCCGGCGATCGATGTGCACATGAAAAGGCCGTCAATTCCATATTTGGCCACAATGCCGGCAATCACCACCACAAACGCGCCGGTAGGACCGCCAATCTGTACTCGCGATCCGCCCAGGGCAGAAATCAAAAATCCGGCAATGACTGCGCAATAAAGGCCGGCCTGCGGCGGAACGCCCGAAGCAATGGCGAATGCCATCGACAGGGGCAGAGCTACCAGGCCCACAGTAACGCCCGCGATCAGATCAGAAAAAAAATCGCGGCGCGAATAATGCTTCAGCAGCAAAACGGATTTCGGAATCCACTTGGTACTCATAAAATATTTTATTGGTAGATCCAGTGTAGCCGCGTTTGCCAGGTTCAATCCGCAGAAAGACCTGTTTCAGTGCAAACAAAATCAGTGGAAGGCGCGGCGCAAATACAGTTACAGAATTAGATTTCTCAAATCCTTTTAGCCGACAGGCTGCTTCTGGTAAGCAGGAGAAATTTCGCGCAGGCGTCCCACGGTTTCAGGAATGATTTTGATGGCAAAATCAATGTCATCCTGCGTGGTCTGTTTACCCAGACTCAAACGAATACTGGCGCGAGCGCGCTGATGCGGCAGGCCCATGGCAAGCAACACATGCGAAGGCTCAATAGCTCCGGATGAACACGCAGCGCCGCTGGAAACTGCAAGCCCTTTGAGATCGAGCGCTATCACCAACGCTTCACCTTCAATGTGGTCGAACCAGAGATTGGTCGTGTTGGGGACGCGCGGCGCGTCCAGGCCGTTTACGCCAGCATCGTCCATGGCAGAGAGGACAGAATTTTGCAGACGATCACGCATGGCCGCCATCCCGGCTGCGCCGCCGGTCTCAAGCCAGTGTTTGGAGATTTCCGCGGCCTTGCCAATGCCGACAATCCCCGGCAAATTCTCCGTACCCGCGCGACGCTGCCGCTCATGGCTGCCGCCATAAATCTGCGGCTGGATCAGCGTTCCCTTCTTGATGTAAAGCGCGCCAGTTCCCTGCGGCGCATGAATCTTGTGGCCGGAGATGGAGAGCGCATCGCAGGCAATCTGCTTTACGTCGATTGGCACTTTGCCTGCCGCCTGTACCGCGTCAGTATGGAAAAAAACATCGGCTTCCAGTGCGATCTTGCCGATCTCATCCACCGGTTGAATCACTCCGGTTTCATTATTCGCCATCATAATGCTGATAAGCCGCGTGTTCGCGCGCAAAGCTTTCCGCACTTCGTCCGGCTCAATTTCTCCGCGCGCATTCACCGGAACAAACGTGACTTCGCAGCCCATCTGCTCCAGACGCTTGCAGCTATTCATGACCGCGCTGTGCTCAATGGTCGAGGTAATCACGTGGTCGCCGCGCTGCACCAGGCCGAAGATGCCCAGGTTGTCAGCCTCTGTGCCACCGCTGGTAAAAACAATTTCTGCCGGACGCGCATTCAACAACGCCGCCACGGAAGCGCGCGCGCGCTCCACGGCCCCTCGCGCATGTTGACCATAATGGTGAATCGATGAGGCATTCCCGAACTGTTCCAGATAAAATGGCCGCATCGCCTCAAACACCTCAGGCAGGACTGGGGTTGTGGCGTTGTTATCAAGGTAAACGCGGCGCATGCTTCTATTTTACGCTTTTTACGCAAAGTAAAAGCGCCAGTGGTTACTGGGGTTGCTTCAGCTTACATTTTTTGACGGGCTGAAATTTTTTTGTGCAGTAGAAATGGGCCGGGTTTCACATATCTCTGGTTTCACGCATCTTACGTTTTACGCATCTTACAAAGAGAAGTTCTCATCGGAGAAAAAATTTATGTATAGATTGAATTCATCCAGTCTGAATGCACGCAAAAAGAAACTCATTGGACTCCTGGGATTTCTGGTCATGTTTGTCATCGCCAGTCTTCCCGCTTTCGCGCAACGTGAGCAGCATTCCGCACCTGCGCCTCACTCGGCTCCGGCACAGCACGCCGCACCCGCGCAACACGCAGCGCCCGCGCAACATGGCGAACACGGTGTAGGCGGCGGCTATATTCCCAATCGCGGCCCGGCGGCCACGCATGCTCCGGCACGTTCAGTGCCGCACAACCAGGCTCCGGCAGAGGAGCACCGCAGCTTTCGCGATGCTGAAGGCCATCCTGAAGCGCCGCACGTTCACGCAGAAAATGATCGCTGGGTCGGACATCAAGGGCACGATGCGCGCTATCACCTCGACCATCCGTGGGAACACGGGCGTTTCAGCGGTGGCATCGGCCCGCGTCACGTCTGGCGCCTGGGCGGCGGATCACCCCAGCGTTTTGGCGTCGGCGGCTTTTTCTTTTCGATCGCAGAACCTGATTTCGCCTTTGCCAACGGCTGGCTCTGGGATAGCGACGACATCGTGATTTACGACGATCCCGATGATCCAGGTTATTACCTGGCATACAACGTCCGCCTGGGCACTTATGTTCATGTGCTGTATCTGGGAGCTTAATTTTAACACTCAGCAATTAGCACTCAGCATTCAGCCCTTGAACATTTTCCATCAAGGAAAAAGTGTTCATGGGCTGAATTGTTTTTTTGCCGAACAAAAACAGCGGCGCACAGCAATTGCCTGTTTTTACTTTGCTAAAAATTAATTTATTGACGCACCAAAAACCTCAGCCCTTGAAAGCTTCGTTTTTTTAACGAAGATGTTCAAGGGCTGAATGCTAAGTGCTGAAAGCTAAGTGCTACCGACGTTCCATCGGCACATATTTATTCGGATACGCGGGGCCAATGTAGTCAGCACGTGGACGAATCAGCCGATTGTCATCCAGCTGTTCAATCACGTGCGCTGCCCAGCCGCTGATGCGCGACACGGCAAACACTGGCGTAAACAAGTCCACATCCAGGCCAAGCGTGGTGTAGGTTGATGCTGAGTAGAAATCCACGTTGGCGTTGAGGCCTTTTTCTGTCTTGATGTACTGCTCAATCTTGGTGGAATATTCATACCACTTCGGGTTGGCGGACTTGCCCAGGTCACGCGACATCTGGCGCAAGTGCGTGGCCCGCGGATCTTCTGTGTGATACACGCGGTGGCCAAAGCCGGAAACTTTCTTCTTGTTGGCCAGCATTTTCTTCACGTGCTCAACCGGGTCTTCGCCATTTTTATCAATCTCAAACAGCATGCGCATCACCGCTTCATTGGCGCCGCCGTGCAGCGGGCCTTTGAGCGCGCCAATCGCGCTGGTAATGGCTGAGTGCATGTCTGAAAGCGTGGCGGCAGTAACGCGCGCAGCAAATGTTGACGCATTCAATTCATGGTCAGCATGCAGGATCAGCGCAACGTCCAGGGCTTTCTCCGCGGTCGCTGATGGCTTTTCGCCATTCAGCTGCAGCAGGAAATTGGCCGCGTGTGAAAGTGAAGGATCAGGGTCAACCACTTTCTTGCCTTTGCGGATGCGGTCATAGCCCGCAACCAGCATGGCAATCTGTGAGGTCAGCCGGATTGACTTGCGCACATTGGCGTCATGGTCAATTTTTTCCGCTTCAGAATCGTAAAAAGAAAGCGCCGAGACCGCCGTGCGCAGAACTTCCATGGGCGTGGCGGTTTTGGGGACCCGGCTCATCAAATCATAGATGGCGGGATCAATTTTGCGCTCTGCTGCCAGCTTTTGCTTCAGGTCAGCCAGCTCAGTTTTCTGAGGCAGCTTTCCAAACCATAACAGGTAGCAGGTTTCTTCAAATGTTGAATGGTCCGCTAGCTCGTGGATATCAATACCGCGATAGGCAAGCACTCCCGCGTCGCCATCGATGTAGCAAACCCCGGAGCTGGCCGCAACTACGCCTTCAAGGCCTTTTGTATTTGCAATTGTGCTGGTTGACATGGTGTTTTTAGCGCCAATTTCTGGCTTCTCAAGTGTTGGAAGCGTTTCTGTGCGCAACATTTCTTTATACTCCAAAAACTTTAGACTTGCCAACCACCGGGGAACGAAGGTAACGACCCGGACGAGTGGTTCGCAGCGGACTACACTTTGTACTTCGGCAAAAAAAGTACTGTTCCCTCATGAAACTTCGGTTTTATAAGTAAATGGATGCGCCAGACCCGGCGCACGACGCTGAAATAAGCAGGGTTAAGGCAATTTCGGTTAAGGCAATTTCGGGTGAGTCAATTTTGGTTAAGGCGATTTTCGGGCAGCAGTGGCAGGCACGCTCGCGCGCGATTCAGGGCCAAAATACCGGTAATGGCCAATAATCTTCCAGTCAAATAAGACATCTTCAATCTTGGGGCCAGCGCCAATGTTGTGTTCGACCAAATAACGGCGGCTGAGAAGCCCTTTCTGGTCCACTACGATTCCGATGTGAGTTGTTCCGCCACCCAGGTCCCATGTGACCAGGTCGCCGGGAGCGTAATCGTCAGAGTTCTTCGTGATTGGCAGAGTCTCGCCCTTGCGGCTGAAGAAAACCATCAGATTCGGCACGCGACGATGGTCGATGTTTGAATCAGGGCTTTGCCTTCCCCACTTGCTGGGATAAGCGCTGAAGTTGGCCGCCATATCTTCATGCACTTCTTTTTGCAAATCAATGCCAAGTGCGCGATAGGCGCGAATCACTTCGTCCGTGCAGACGCCGGTATCGGCTGGCACATCGCCACCAGGGTAAGCGATGTGAACATAGCCCGGATCATAGCGGACAACGTGGTTGACGCGTTCGATGGCAGCAGCGGCGAATTTGCGCAAGAATTCCTGGCGTTTGGTAGGTGAAGGCTGGGCCAGGGCAGCGAGGGCGAGGCAAAGGATGATGATGACTCTGAGCGTTTTCATTTCAGAAGCGCTCGCAGGGCATGAGCCTTTATCTCATCATACG
>DASZMF010000457.1:0-3862 GCA_035552035.1 Candidatus Angelobacter sp. | reverse complement strand
GTGACGTAGCCGTCAAACGAAGTTTCCGCATGGCCACCGTGCACGATTCCGATTTGCTCTGACCGTGGCTTGGGATAAGCCACATAATGCGCGTTGAATCTATACGCCTCATTCACCGGATACCAGTGGAGCCCCTTGAATTCTTTTCGCAACCTGCTGTTCTTGTCCTTCAGGCGGATGGCAAAACGTCCGCTGCTGGCGTGTACATAGAAAGACAAGTCGCCACAAACCAGCCGCTCCTTATCATCGTCAGGATGCATTTCCGCGCTCTCCACGGCTTTCCCGCCCTGAGTAATCGGCGCACCAGGATTTATGTGCACGGTAATTTTGCCCGCGTGAAGGTCGAAATGTCCGGCCTGCGCGGGCACCGGCGCCGGCAGTACAATGGCATTCCCAGGGGCAGAGCCAAAACTGTTTTCGCCTTCATGCAGCCAGAAAAGCCCGGCAACTGTAAGCCAGTCATCATCACCCTTAAGTGATGTTTCGAAATCTTGCCGCCACTTCTCAATTGTTTGCTGGTAAGACGATTTCTGATACGAGGAGCCATCCGCTGCACTCAAGCAGAGAAACAGGGCAAACACTGACGATGCGAAAACAGTTCGCGAGAACGAGGTCATATTCTTATTTTCCCTCTGTGTCGGCTTCGCGCAATGACTTGGGATCAGACAAGTTTCTTGGCGACGCTTTCTGCAACGCGTTCACCATCAACTGCCCTGCCTTGGGAGTGCTGACTTTGTGAGCAATCACCACATCGCGGGCAGAAATTTTTCTGCCATAGACCTTCTCTGTCGCGCTGTTGTCTGGCCGCAACGTTGAGCCATCCAGCGAGATGCCGGCGAAGAGTCCGCGTGAGCGTGAATACGTAAGGATCTCAGCATGCATCAGGATGTCTGTTGCCGCCTGCGCATCGCGGCCTTTGGGACCGGCGGCTGCCGCGGCGTCTGCGCCGAGTTTTACTTTGCTCCTCAAAATGGAATCAATGCCTTTGGGATTCACCACGAGCAGAACAAAATCAGTGGCCTGCCCACCGAGCTGGAAACCAATGTTGCCGCCTTCCAGCGCCACCATGGCCGGTGGGCCCCAGGGACCAGTAAAAGTGTGGCCGCCGCGGCAGGTCATGGCGCCGCGTCCGTAATTGCCGCCCACGCCGATGGCAAGCTTTTTTACCGAAGGAATCACAATCACGCACTCTGATTTATCCAGCACCGGTTTGGGGATATTATCCGGGATATTCAGAATTTCCAGGAGCACTTCACCGGCATGGCGCAAGCGGTCATCTTCATGCTGCTGGGCATGCACGGCCGTGGAAGCCAGAAGCGTGGCAATTATGAAACTGAAAAGCTTTTTCATTATCTTCATCAATTCACAATCTCCGTTGACCCCGATCTTTACTTCTTGCTTTCCTGGCTTCTTGCTTATTTAGCGCTGGCATCGTAGTTGAGCGCTTCAATGCCAAGGAAGCGCGCGCCTTCGTCCAGCTCTTCTTCAATACGCAGCAACTGGTTATATTTGGCGATGCGGTCGGTGCGCGAAGCTGATCCGGTCTTGATCTGGCCGGTGCCTGTGGCCACTGCAAGGTCGGCAATGAAAGTATCTTCAGTTTCGCCAGAGCGATGTGAAATTACGGCGGTATAAGAGTTGCGCCGCGCCATGTCGATGGCGTCCAGCGTTTCACTCACGCTGCCAATCTGATTCACCTTGATCAGAATGGAATTGGCCACACCTTCGTCAATGCCGCGAGCCAGGCGCTCAGTGTTGGTAACAAAAAGATCGTCGCCTACAAGTTGAATCTTGTCGCCCATTTCCTCGGTCATCATACGCCAGCCTGCCCAATCGTCTTCCGCAAGTCCATCTTCAATAGATACGATTGGATATTGCCGCGCCCAATCCGCCCAGAATTTCACCATCTCTTCTGACGACTTGGACGACTTATCTGATTTCTTGAAAACATATTTACCGCTGGCCTTGTCATAGAATTCGCTGGCAGCAGGATCAAGCGCGATGGATACATCCACACCAGCGCGGAAGCCGGCTTGCTGCATGGCCTCAAGAATTAACTCAATCGCTTCGACATTGGCTTTGAGTGACGGCGCAAAGCCGCCTTCGTCGCCCACGGCGGTGTTGTATCCGCGCTTCTTCAGTACTGCCTTCAGCGTGTGAAAAATTTCAGCGCCCCATTGCAGCGCTTCAGAAAAACTTTCTGCACCCACGGGCATGGCCATAAATTCCTGGAAGTCCACGTTGCTATCAGCGTGCGCGCCGCCATTGAGAATATTCATCATGGGCACCGGCAAAATGCTGGCGCTCACGCCGCCAAGATATCGATAGAGCGGCGTTTTCATGGCAATGGAGCTGGCACGCGCACAGGCCATGGAAACGGCAAGAATTGCGTTGGCACCGAGCTTGGCTTTGTTGGGCGTGCCGTCGAGCTCGATCATGGTATCGTCAATGCGGCGCTGGTCAGCAGCGTCCAAACCCTGCAGAGCGTCAGCGATTTTTATATTCACGTTGCTCACCGCTGTTTGCACGCCCTTGCCCATATAGCGTTGCTGGTCGCCATCGCGCAACTCTACCGCTTCATGCTCGCCGGTGGAAGCGCCGCTGGGAACAGCTGCACGGCCAATGGATCCGTCACCCAGAGTAACTTCAGCTTCTACCGTTGGGTTGCCGCGAGAATCAAGAATTTCACGCGCGTGTACGTCAACAATACCTGTGTCCATGATTACCCCTAGAAAAGTAATTGCCCAGGAAAAGAAAGAGCCTGAAAAGCTGGCCTCTTGCAGAAAGAGCATTATAAATGATGCGAGATCTTCACCCTGTGCTGCACAACACGGTGCTCTGTATAAAACCATGCTCTGTACAAACCAGACGTCGCTTTCCGCGCTCAGCTACTTCTGTTATGGTGAAAGTTTAACCGAGGAGAGCGCTACCATGTCTAATCCGCAGCAGCAGCCGAATGTCCGCCTGGTCAATTCCCCTGACTATCGTGATAGCTACGCCAATTCAATCCAGATCCGCGTAAGCGTGTGGGACTTTCTGCTGGTATTTGGACGGCTCCATCCGGTCAACGCACAGGATGTTGAAATACAGAATTTTCAGGGCATCTATCTCAGCCCACAGCAGGCCAAAGCCCTGCTGAATGTGCTGCAGCAGAATGTGGCGCAATATGAAGGCACGTTCGGCGAAATCAAGCTTGATCCTTCCGTCGCCGCGCAACAAGGGCAGGTCAATTAAACAGCGGTGAGATTTAGCGCTCGATTGAGAAAATACAGTCATTGATCAAATCGCACATTCACCGGCCGGAATTTTCGTTCAGACGCATTTTTCCGCTGATCTTTGTTGCCGTATTTTTGCTGCACGCTCCTTTGCTCAGCCTGCCCTTTTTCTGGGACGAAGCCGGCTTCTATGTTCCCGCCGCTTACGACCTGGCGCATTCGCACACACTGATTCCAACAACCACGCTTGATACCGGACATCCGCCGCTCCCCGCTGCTTACCTTGCTCTGTGGTTCACGCTCAGCGGATGGAACCCGGTTGTCGCGCGTATGGCCATGCTTCTGCTTGCAGCCTTTGCTCTGACAAATGTTTTTCTCCTGGCTCGACGCCTTGCCGGAACCGGCGTTGCTGTGGCCACCACGATTGCCACGGCGGTTTATCCAATCTTCTTTGTGCAAAGCACCTTGGCCCACGCCGACCTGATGGCCGCCGCGTTTACGCTCTGGGGCATCAGGCTTTACATTGAAGACCGCATTTGGCCGAGCCAGATTGCATTTTGCCTGGCGGTGCTGAGCAAAGAAACCGCTATCATCACGCCGCTGGCTTTTGCGCTCTGGGAAATCCTGCAGCCCAACGCAGAGAGCCT
>DASZMF010000456.1:0-3395 GCA_035552035.1 Candidatus Angelobacter sp. | reverse complement strand
CGCCACTCACAGAGACCGTTACCATATTTTGTCCGGCCACTGCAACTACTTTGCCCGCAACACTGATGCTCACTGGCACCCCAACTCCCGGTAGAGATTCCTGCTGCCAGCTTGCGCCTGCATCTGTGCTTACAAAAAGTCCGGTAGCGGTTGCGGCCATCCACTTTCCGTCAGCCAGGGCTAAAACGCTTACGCGTGCTGTGATCTCGTTCGGCGTGGTTGTGCGCGCAGTAGTTTTCTTCGGAGCAGCTTCAGCTTTGATGGGCGAAAGAATATTTCTCGGCACCCAGTGCATAGTGTTCGGCGCGAGCGCAAATATTCCGTGATCGGTTCCAGCGATCAATGATTTGTCCGCGGCCTGGCGCAGGACAAATACGTCGCGTCCCTCAAGGCCGTCACTGGCCTGCTTCCATGTAACACCAGCATCGTGGGAGATAAAAGCGCCGCCAAATTCTTTGTCGTTGAGGACGCCAGCATATAAGGTTGCGCTGTCACTGCGGTCCACCAGCAGTGCCGCTACCTGGCGATGCGTAAAGCCGCGATTTGACGCCGTGAAAGTTGCGCCGCCGTCGTCGCTGGCCAGCACGCCGCCGCGATCCGTGGCCAGCAGCACGTGAGCGGAGCGTCGCGGATCAATCAGCACATCATTAATAATGATGTTTGAACCAGTCATGTGTTTCCAAGTCGCGCCCGCGTCCGTGGTCTTCCACAGGCCTTCCGTGGTGCCAGCGTAAACAATGTTGTGGTCCGTTGGATCCATCTTGAGCATGCGCGTGCGGCGCGCGGAATAAGGAATGCCCTGAAGCTTGCGGAACAACTCTCCCGCTGACTCACTGCGATAAATTCCTGAACACGCGCTGATGAATAGATTAGCCGGCTGCGCGGCATCAATCACAATGGAGAAAACGTCAGAATCGTCAATCACGCCCTTTTTTATGTTGTGCCAGGTCTTGCCACCGTCTTCTGTTTTCCACGGCAAGTGCCAGGTTCCAGCATAGATCACGTCAGCATTGACCGGATCAATGGCTATGGATTCAACGTTCCTGAGCTCTGCGTGGTTTTCCGGAGAGATGCGTTCCCATGCCTGTCCGCCGTCATTGCTGCGATAAACGCCATCCAGCGCGCCGGCTACCAGAATCTTTGGGTTAGCCGAGGCAATGCTCAGTGCGCGAATCGATTTGCCATGCAGGTCAGCCACAATTTCCCAGGTCTTGCCGCCGTCTTTACTGCGAAAGAGGTCGCCGTCACTGTGAGGTAGCTGCGCGTTCCATGCGGCAACAAAGATGTTGCGGGAATCAGTGGGATCAATCGCAATGTGGTCCAGCACCATCTCAGCAGAATTGCCAGGCCGCGCAAAGCGTGACCATGTTGCTCCGCTATCCGAAGAGAGATACAGATTGCCCGCGCTGGTACCCAGAAAAATACGATCAGAGTTTTTAGGATCAACCGCCAGGCTGCGCACTGAACCACCGTCGGGCCCAACCGGGTGCCACGGCTGCTGCGCCGCTAACGCGGCTGACAGCAAAAGCACACTGATGATCACGGGGATGGTTCGAATTGCCAGACGCATGAAATTAAACAGCCGCTTCCGCTTCCCTGCAAGAAATATATGCAATGAGATTGCCACGATGATTTTCTATCAACAAGTTACCGAAGGGCAATTGATTAAGAAAGAACCCATAAATAAGGAATCTTTGAGGGCAAAATCTGGTATCTGCGGCAGGGCGCATAAAGAAATTCTGCACTGCCCATGCCCGCCGTAAAAACAAAAACGCGCGACCACCGGGGCCGCGCGTCCGCTTAAAAATATCTGAAAGTTATTTCTGCGCTTCCACGCTCATTACGTGCAGAAGAATCTGCGTGCCAGATTCAAGTTTCACATTCATGGTTTCAGAAACAATCACCGGCCCCGGTGTATTCGCGCTAGGTGCCGTGGAGAGGCTCAATCCCTTGAGCCCCGTTACGCCTAGCGGCATGCCCACACTCATCGGCTTGCCGCCACCAGCTCCGGCCTTCACCTGTACTGCGGCTGCGCCGCTGGCTGCACTGGTTGAGGGTGAGTCTTTGACTGTGACCCCGGTTTGAAAGACGTTGGATATATCTGTGTTTGACTGGGGCGCGGATACGACAGGACTGCTCGTTCCGCCACTGGAACGGCCTGAACTGCCTGCAGAACCGTTACTTACCGGCCCCATGGAGGTGGTACGCGACCCGCCACCCAGCATGGAAGGCGGCAGCATTTGTGAAGGCTGGTCCACGCGCGATCTTCTCACCACTGGCGGCGCCAAGGCCTGGACCACAGCTTGAAAATTAATATCGTGGTAGTGCTTCAACACAATCCTGTCAAAAACAATTCCCAGACGGGACTCAGGATTTGCCGTGTCGCGAACGCTTACCTCCGTGACATGTCCGATCAATTCAGTTTCCACGGGAATAATAATCTTGCCGTGGGAAACCACATCCTGGGAAACTTCCGCTTTCACCTTGTCGCCCGGTTTCAGTTTCTTAGTATTCAAAGGCTTGCTCAGTTCCACAAGCATGTATGAGTCTTTGGATTTTGGCGCTACCGTAGCCGGGGCTGCTGCAGCAGACTCCATAATGACTGCAGGCTTTGCCGCAGCAGACGGCTCTTGCGCTGTCGCCGTGGCCTGTACAGGTAAAGAGGGAGTGGAAGATTGAGTTGGCTGGGCCTGCGTCTCTTCTGCTTTGGATTGATCCAAAGAATGGTCCAGACCAGCAACGTATGCTTTCGAGCTTGAGGGCCATGCGGTCAGCAAAACAACCGTGGCTGTAATCCAGTAGCTTTTCATTCCGCACCTCGCGATGGAGAAGGCATCTGGCGCCCGTCAACTTGGCCTTACCATTGTGCACCAGGAAAATACGAAATCCAACAAATAATGCAGATGGAAGGCATTTGCCAAAGGTTGCAAAGCTGGCCCACAATTCTGAATCTGGGTTCATTTCTAAGAAGCGAACCCATTCCGGTATCAGCGTATAGCGATCTGCAAGCAAATCGCGGGCCCAGCCCAGGACTTTAGTCCTGGGTGAGCGTAGCGAATAGCAGACGTTCATCGCGTTAGCGATGAACTTTAATGAAGAACAAGGAAAATACCTGACCACCTTTGCTTCTGCTTTTAGTAAGAACGGAAGAAAAACAAAAAAAGAAAGCGGCCAGTTTTGTGCTGGCCGCTCGAAGAAAACTGTTTTTGCTATTGCGCTTTTGCAGGGCCTGCAGACAGCAAAATGATTTGCGTTCCGTTATCCAGTTTAACGGTGCTGCTGGCTGAACTGAGAACTGAGGCCTGTGCATTTCCTTCTGCCGAAGTATTCAATGTCACGCCCTGCATGCCAATCACGCCGCGGCTGGAAGAGTTGAGTGCGCCGCCTGCTCCGTT
>DASZMF010000455.1:0-4548 GCA_035552035.1 Candidatus Angelobacter sp. | reverse complement strand
ATCTGCAATCAATTGCTCGCAGCCGTGGCTCTCTGCGTGGCCACCAGCATCATCGTCAAGTCAGGCCGCGCCCGCTATGCCTGGGTCACGCTCGCGCCACTCTTCTGGCTGGTCGCCGTCACGTTCTCAGCGTCATGGCATAAAGTGTTCGATTCCAATCCGCTCATCGGACTGCTGGCGCATGCCCGCTCGCTTGCCGCTGGTCCGGTGTCTGCAGGTCTGGGCCGCCGAATATTCAACGATCAACTCGATGCCGCCGTCTGCGGCTTGCTGGTAATTCTTGTGAGCGTGATCGTGGTTGAGTCAGCCATTCAGTGGATCAGCGTGATCTCCGGACGAAGGCAGGCTTCCGTACAGGAATCGCCTTTCGTGCCGACGACGTATGCAGAGGAGGCGCTATGAAAACATCTGGTGATCTGGTGATTGAAGAGCGTACCTCCTGCAAGTTCTCAAGCGATAAAAACTGTACTTACGAGAATCAAGGTTCGTATCAGGGCACGGGCTTTAGCCGTGCCGTAAAGGGCAAAAATATTTGGGCTTCAGCCCCTGCGACCCTTAAAAGTTTCGTGCAAACAATGCATGCCACACTCCGCGAAATCTTTGACGAATCCGCATACGACCGCTTTCTGCTGCGCACTAACAAAACCCATTCCGCCGCCAGCTACCATGACTTCACCCGCGAACGCGACGCTGCGATGGCAAAGAAGCCAAGATGCTGCTGAGCACTATGATTTTGGCGGTACAAAATCGGTAATGTCATAGATCAACCGATCACCCGATCACAAGATCACCCGATCAACTCCGATCTGCGGTACACTCTTTTCAATGCGTGTCATGGGAATTGATTGCGGCAGCGAGTACACCGGTTTTGGCGTGGTGGAAGAGACGGCTGCGCGCAAGCTGGTTTGCCACACTACCGGCGCAATTAAACTCAAATCAACTTTGTCCATGGCTGCCAAGCTGCAAAAAATCTTTGTGGATCTCACGGCCATCATCGCGGAGCATCAGCCAGAGGTCGTCGCCATTGAAGATGTGTTCTACGCCATCAACGTAAAGACTGCGCTCAAGCTGGGGCAGGTCCGCGGCGTGGCCATGTTGGCGGCATCTTCTTCAGGTTTGCAGGTCGCGGAGTATTCGCCGCTCTCCATTAAATCTGCCGTCGTGGGATACGGCCGGGCAGAGAAGCATCAGGTGCAGCAAATGGTTACACGGCTTTTAAATCTTGCCGTAGCGCCTGAACCCATGGACGCCTCTGACGCTTTGGCCATCGCCATCTGCCACATACACACGGCGGCCACCAACAACCGCTACCAGGCTGCGTCCCGATGAAACGCACGCACCTCTTTTTATTGCTGGCATTCACCGCTGCACTCATCTCTTCAAACACGCCGTTGCGCGCACAAACCGCAGACCAAGCACCTGACACGGGCACCATTACATTTGATCGCGTCTGGCCGGAATACACGCCGCAGAACGTTACCATCACAGTCGCGGCCAACGGTCACGCAAAATACATCTCTCACATCGCTGCCAAACCACCGGACGAAGCGGACGACTATCAGACAGAGTTTGACGTATCCCCAGCCTGCCGGGAAAAGCTTTTTAGCAATGCCAGTGAAGCCAATTATTTTGATGGCGACTTCACTTTTAAAAAACATGTTGTCGCCAGCTCCGGTAAAAAGACCCTGACCTACGCCGATACTACTCGCCACTTCAACACCACCTACGACTACTCTGAGAACAAAGCCATTGCGGAAATTACCGGCATTTTTCTGGGAATTTCCAACACCATTGAGTATGGGCGCACGCTGAAATTCAAGCATCGTTTTGATAAGCTGGGCCTTGAAGATGAGCTAAAAGGCATGGAATCAGCGGCTGAAAGCCATAACCTGGCGCAGTTGCAGCTTATTGCGCCCGAGCTGGAAAGCATTCTGGAAGACGCCAGTGTACTGAATATTGCCCGCCAAAGGGCAAAAAGACTGCTTGCCAAAGCCAGTTCTGAATGAAATGGTTAAGTTAGATCAATAACACTTAACATTAAGAAACTAAGTATCCAGACTGCAATCTAATAGGATAGGCACGTTCAAGGTAGTACAAGGAGCTTTTATGCCGCGCAATACAGTGCGTCGCTGGGTCCCCAATGGAAAGTTAATTCGCCAGGCCGGACTCCTCCTGCCCATTCTTACATTGATTTTTGCCATGTCCACTTTTTCCAGCGCGCAAGCCCCCGCAGCTGTGCCTGGACCACCGGCGCGTGTTGCCCGCATCAGTTATGTTGAAGGTGAAGTGCGGCTGGATAGCGGCTGGGGCTATGAAAGCGTGACCATGAATCTCCCGGTGACGGAGCACAACTGGTTGCAGACCCGCTCCAACGGCTGGGCGGAAATCCAGATGGAAGATGGCAGCCTGATCCGTCTGGCTCCCGATACCACTATCACCTTCACGCAGTTGGGACGCACTTCCAGTGGGACCATTACCACCGTTGACCTTGATCAAGGCGAAGCCGAGTTCAAAATCCTGAAGCGCGCTGACAGTGATTTCCAGGTAACGGTCAATAATAAAACCGTCGCGCTGGAGCACTCCGGCTTTTTCCGCGTCACCAGCACCAATGACGATCCCATGGAGATTGCGGTCTGGAAAGGCAGTCTCAGCGTCCACGATACTGATAGCGGTGACCAGATAACAGTCGGCAAGAATGAGACCTTTGTGATAAATCCAGCGGACGTAGCCGAGTATGCGCTGAATAAAGGCACTGAGGCCGACGATCTGGATGACTGGGGCAAACAGCGTGATGAAGCTCTGACCTCCTACAACGCGGCCAATCACAACACGCAGTCGCCGTATCAGTATGGCGCCAGCGACCTTGATCAATACGGCCAATACACGCAAGACCCGCAATATGGAAACGTCTGGCAGCCTTACGGTGTGAGTATGGATTGGGACCCATTCAGCAATGGCTACTATGCCAACTCCGGCATTGGAACCACGTGGGTTTCATCCTACCCATGGGGCTGGATGCCCTACCGTTATGGTCGTTGGATCTTTATCAATGGGCGTGGATGGTGCTGGGCGCCAGGCGACTGGCATACATTGAACAACGGTCCGCGCATTGCCCATGCGCCTCCGGGATTCCATGCACCACTTCCTCCTGCCGACCTGAAAGTTGCCGGGCACGCGCCGGGGCAGGTGAATCGTCCCGGAGAAACGGCCGGCAACCGCGGCGGAAACAATGGAGTGCCGTCACACCGGTTAACGAACGAAGGCGGCGCCGATCAGGGCACGGGACAGCCGATTGCCAAAAGAAGCACGCGGCATGTCTTTACCAACGATGAAGTGCAGACCATTCCGCCGCGCACTGAAACTGCCAAGCGCCCAGCAGTGGTGGATGCGGAAGGGAAATCAGCGGAAGGGAAATCTACTGAGGGAAGATCGTCTGGAGAAAGATCTTCTGATCGACGACCGAAAGATTCGGAAGCGCGGAATGAGAACGGTACAGATGTGAAGCGCACCACCAATCGTTTTGGAGAAGGCGATTCGTCGCGGCAGATGAACCGCACCTCGGAGATGCCAGCTGTTTCGCGGCCAGTGCGCGACTCAAATCCGACTCAGCGCTCTTCTGCGCCGCCAGTGAGTGAATACAGACCCGCTCCAACGCAGGCGCCAGTGGTGCATCAGCCCTCTGCACCGGTAGTACATCAGGCAGCGCAGCCAGCACCAGCACGGAGCCAGCCAGCTCCGGCTAGTTCGTCTGGTGATAGCTCGAAGGGTAAAAACAGGTAAAGCTTTTAATCACACAAGCAAATGTTCTAACCACAAAGGACACGACGGTTCACGAAGATCAAACTTCGTGTTCCTTTGTGTCCTTTGTGGTTAATTTTTTTTCAGCAGCCGGAAAACTGCCGCGCTCTTCTCCAGCGGCAACGCTTCCGCCCGGATATCTGCCCGAATGCCAGCTTCCTTCAGCGCTTCGCGAATCGCTTCATCCTGATAATCCTTCTTTAAATTGTTGAGCAGTGTTTTGCGCTTCATGGAGAAAGCTGTTCGCAGGAACGCAATAAACTCGGCGGGCTGGATCTGCAATTCTTCAAATCGTGGCGCAATCGTCATCCGCAGCACTGAGGAATGAACTTTGGGCGGCGGCGTAAACGCGCTGGGTGGCAGGGTAAAAAGATTTTCTACCCGCGCATAAAGTTGTGACGTGGCGGCCAGCATGCCGTAGACGCGTGTTCCGTGCATGGCGGCGATCCGGTCAGCCACCTCGCGCTGCACCATGATTACGATTACGTCGAACTGATCGTGAAATTCAAAGAGCCGCAGCAGAATGTCTGACGTAATGTAGTACGGCAGATTTCCCACCACGTGCGCGCGTGAAGGTTTTTCCGGGCGCAAATCGTTGAGCGGGCCAACGGTGCGGTTCAGCACGGTGCGAAAGTCCAGCTTCAGCACGTCGGCTTCAATGATCTCAACATTGGGGTGCAGGCGATAGTTATAGCGGAGCTCGGCGGCCATCATGCGGTCCAGTTCCACGGCTATCAGCCGGTTCGCTCG
>DASZMF010000454.1:0-2664 GCA_035552035.1 Candidatus Angelobacter sp. | reverse complement strand
TTACATATTTGCTTCCGCCAGCGCTGGTGCTATTCAGCCATCGCCCACTGCCTGCCGTGCTTGGCGCAACGGCATGGTTGCTGATGGCGCTTAGTTATGTTCCGGTGCTTCGCCTGTACAGGCTCAATCTCTTGTGGGCGCTCGCTTTGCCGTTGGCTGCGGTTTTCTATGTGGGCGCAATGTTTCATTCAGCATGGAAATACTGGATTGGACGTGGCGGCGAGTGGAAGGGAAGAATTCAAGATCCAGCGGGAAACGGATAAAGGTGACGCGGATAAAAGCCAGAAGCGGATAAGACAAACGGAAAAAGAGATTCAAGACTGCGCGGTGCAAGTCCCTTTTTCTTTGATATCTTCACGATCTTCATGGACATTTTCTTCGCTGGGCTTCGCTATCCTGATGCCAACAGCGGCAAAGATGCGTTCTTTGCTGATGGTTTCATCTTCCGCTCCAGGCTTCTGGATTCGCGCCACGGCCTCAGATGAAAGAGGCAAAGCCACCGGATCACGATAGAGGATCGTCCATATCCAACTGATGACGGCTATCAGGTAGGCGACCTGTCCGACTTCACTACAGATGCTCCGAATGATGGGGCTTTGGTACATGCTCACCACAAACCGTGTTGTGGCTTGAACGGTCAAATACAGGACAAAGCCGATGGAAATCTCTGCTACAGAGGACTTCCATGTGATGCCCAGAGTTTTTGACTGTACCAGCAGGATCCAGAGCAGCGAGGCGTCAGCAAGAAAGATAGTGCGCTCAATGGTAAGCGGAACTTCGATATAGGCTTCTCTGTGCCCGGATGGCATGACTACGGAGAGTGCCACGGCAGTAGAGATACCTAACACCGCCCAGAAACAGAAGCGGGCCACCGTGCGGCCGGGCAATGATTCAAATGGATCCAGTACTTTTACCAGGATTTCCAGTAACACCAGGTTCAGCAGGATCGCTTCAAGGAAATCATCCACGGCGTATGCATTGGCGAACAAGGTGCGGTTGCCAAAATGATCCACGAAAAGCATGAAGACCATGGAGATTGCGAGATAGAAAATGTAATAGCCAAATACCTTCCAGTGTCTGAAAAACTCCCTGCGTTTGATCAAAGCGAAGCACGCCACCAATTGGCAGGCAATGGTGGCGTACCAGAACGCGTAATCAAGCGTAAATAAGCTATGCTTCATCAAAAAATCTTATTGAAAGTTTCCAACTCCGGTCTTATGCGGAGGAATTGGAACTCCCCCAGCCGGTTTAGTGGGGCCTGGTTTCAATGTGCCTAGCGCTGTACCCATCAACAAAGCAAGTGCAAGAATAATTTTAGTGTCGAGCATCGGGAACCTTCCTTGGTCAACCCCGACTTACAGTCTTTCGGGGTTTGGAGTCGGACGGCAGGTAAGCCCCGAGTGGATACAACTCCACTTAGTACTCTCCCACAATCCATTTCATATTATTTCGGTTAAAAGTGCGCTAGGCCATATACCCTAAGGATATGCCCTTGAGTTACTTGCATGGTTCCTAAGGTTTGTCTCTGGATTGTTCGATCCACTTTTACTAAGTGATTATTATTCAATCGTTTATGCAGAATTTTGCGGTAAAATGGGCCATATTTATCAAAGGATAAAGCCTGCCCATGTTACTTCTTCGGTTCGCCCTGATTTTATTGGTTTCAGCGTCCATTTTGCCTGCCATGGCTCAGCAAACAGCGGCTGGCAGCCCTGCTCCAGAAGGACTGGGAAAGATCAGTTTCCCCAATTCCTGCGCGCCAGAGGCGCAGCCTACCCTGCTGAAGGGCATGACGCTGCTGCACTCATTCCAATACAGCGCTTCTGAGCAGGCATTTAACGACGCAGCCAAGGCGGATCCGCGCTGCGCCGAGGCTTATTGGGGCATGGCTATGACGGCCTATCATCCGCTCTGGGAAGGCGCGCCGGAAAAGGCGCTGGAGAGAGGCCGCGGATATCTGGCAAAAATCCAGAAAGACTGGCCGGTAACGGCGCGCGAACATGAATACATCAACGCCATTGGAATCATCTTCAGCGCCAGCCCAAAATTGGATGACAGCCACATCGCCAAATACAGCCAGGCGATGGCAGAGATGCACAAGCATTATCCTGAAGACGGAGAAGCCACGGCGTTCTATGCGCTCTCACTGCTGGCGCTGCCCAAGGCAAACGACACGGAAAATCGCAAACAGGCCATTGCGATCCTGAACAAACTTTCCGCTGAACAGCCGCAGCACCCCGGCGCGGTGCACTATCTCATTCACGCAGCAGATACGCCTGAGCTTGCGCCACAGGGACTGGAAGCAGCACGGCGCTACGCCCATATTGCACCTGCGTCGTCTCATGCTTTGCATATGCCTGCGCATATTTTTGTGCGGCTGGGATTGTGGCAGGAGTCTATCGACTCCGATCTGGCGGCGGCAACTGCGGCCGCGGAAGCCACGCAGCAACACCTGGGCGAAGCCCATTACCAGTTCCACGCCATGGATTTCCTGGACTACTCTTACCTGCAAATGGGAGAAGAGGCAAAGGCGCGCCAGATTGTTGAAGACCTGAATAAAGTTCCCGGCAGCAGCGAGAAAGAAATCACTGGCTTCCGGGTCACCTTCACCACGCGCAACATGCTTGAATTGCATCAGTGGAAACAGGCACTGGAGCTCAAACC
>DASZMF010000453.1:0-6247 GCA_035552035.1 Candidatus Angelobacter sp. | reverse complement strand
ACGGGCAGGATGGCAAGCCCGCGCTGGTGCTGGTCCACGGCGGTCTGGACCACGCCCGCAACTGGGACTGGGTAGCGCGCAGCCTCCGCGAGCACTACCACGTGTATGCTCTTGACCTGCGTGGACACGGCAACAGCGCCTGGGCTCCGGGCGCTATGTATTCCGTGGCGGAGCATGTGCTCGACCTCTCTGCGCTGCTCGATATTATTGACGAATTCCCTGTCCGCATTGTGGGCCATTCACTGGGCGGCATTATTACGCTGCATTATTCCGGCGTCTATCCTGATCGCGTGAAGAAAGCTGTCTCCATTGAAGGCGTGGGATTTCCTGACCGGCATCGCGTGCATGGGCCAGCCTCAGAGCGGCTGCGCCGCTGGATTGAAGATCGCCGCGACATTGAAAAACGCAAGGTAAAACCGTATCCCAGCCTGGATGCGGCAGTGGCCCGCATGAAAGAAGCGAATCCCCGCCTGAGCGACGAAGTGGCCCGGCACCTCACGCTGCACGGCACCAACTGGGACTCTGAAGGCTGCCTCACATGGAAGTTTGATAACTACGCGCGCGCCCTTTCACCCTTTGGCCATACGCTCACTGATTCCGCCGAACTCTATGGACAGATCACCTCGCCTACCCTGCTTTTCTGGGGGCTGGAAAGCTTTGCGCCTGTCCCGCTGGATGATATCCGCGTGAATGCCATCCGCGATCTGCGATTGGTGAAAGTGCCCAAGGCCGGACATTGGGTGCACCATGATCAGCTGGATTTGTTTTTGAAAGAGACAACAGAATTTCTAGCGGAGTGAAGCGAGGGATATCCTGCTTCACTCCTTCTGGTTTTTATGGAAAGCAAATGCGTTGAGCACCGCAGAATGGCCAAAAGCTAAGAGCTAATGGCCAAGAGCTGCATTACTCACTGGTAAAGTAATCCACTGCCACCGGGCTTTCAAACAGCGAATAATCGCGCGTCACAATCGTGATACCAGTTTCTGTTACCACGTAATGCTTCGCGTCTTCCACTGGATCAAAACCAATCACGGTGCCTTCCGGTATATGCACGTCGCGATCAATAATGGAGCGGCGAATACGGCAATGGCGGCCGATATTTACATGCGAAAAGATAATGCTGTTATCCACCTCGGTGTAAGAGTTCACGCGCACGTCTGGTGAGAGCACGCAGTTGCGCACGTAGCCTCCGGAAAGGATGGAGCCGGGGCAGACAATGGAATCAATGGCCATGCCGGTGCGTCCGGGTTCGCCAAAGACGAATTTGGCCGGCGGATACTGCCGCTGCTGCGTTCGGATGGGCCAGTGCCGGTCATACAAATTGAACACCGGCGAGACTGAAACCAAGTCCATATTGGCTTCGTAATAGGCTTCAATCGTGCCTACGTCGCGCCAGTACTGGGCTTCCTTCATGTTCTCGTCAATGAAGTTGTAAGAATAAAGTTTGTACTGCTCCAGAATCTTCGGCAGGATATCCTTGCCGAAATCATGCGAAGAATTGGGATCCTCTGCGTCTTTGAGCAGGACGGGCAAAAGCACGTCAGTGTTGAAAATGTACACGCCCATGGAGCCTGAAACCATCTCAGGGTTATAGGGCGAGCGCAGCTTCGTTTCTTTGGGCTTCTCCAGGAAGCCGGTAATACGGCCTTTGGCGTCAATATCCACCACGCCGAAACGGTCACTCTCTTCCGGATGGATCAGGATCGTGGCCAACGTGACGTCAGCGCCGGCGTTGCAGTGATGGTCCAGCATGAGCTGGTAATTCATCTTATATATATGGTCGCCGGAGAGGATGAGCACGTACTTTGACTGTTCACTGCCAATGGAATAAATGTTCTGGTACACGGCGTCTGCCGTGCCCAGGTACCAGCTGTCACTTACGCGCTTCATGGGCGGCAGAACTTCAATGAACTCGCCCAGCTCGCTGGCCACTACCGATCCCCAGCCTTCGCGGATATGCCGATTGAGTGAGAGCGCCTTGTACTGCGTGAGGATATAGACCCTCCGCAGGTCAGAGTTGATGCAGTTGGAGAGGGTTACGTCAATAATGCGATAGTTGCCGCCGAAAGTTACCGCCGGCTTGGCGCGGTCCCGCGTAAGCGGGTAAAGACGTTCTCCGGCGCCGCCGGCCAGCAAGACTCCAAGTGTATCTTTCATAGTATTATTCGCAGAACCTTATGGGCTGTATGACCCGAGCAATCGTGCAACCGAAACAAGCGGGAACGGCCACGCTACCAATAACTTTTTATGCTAGCAGAAAATATGAGACCCGGAGCAGCTGCCGGTCTTCTATAAAAGCCTTGCAACAGCAGCCTTCGCAAACAAAAGGTTCTCGCAACAGAAAGCTTTCGAGCGGCATGCCCGAAACAGAGAGCTGATTATGCGGCGTCATCCACACTGATGCGCAGCGATTTGAGAAAGCGTACGTCATGCGCGTTTACGCTGAATTCCGGTTCACCGTTTTTAGCGCGCGCGCCCACCAGCTCAGAAGGAACGTTAGCAGCATCGTCATCCTGACGATTGAATCCCACGGTGGCTTCCAGCACCAGAAAAACGTCAAAACCTTCTTCCTTGATCCTGGAAATGACCTGGGCAATCTGCTCAGACTCAGCCAGGGAGCCGTTAATGGCCTCTCCCAGCTCTTTCATCAGTTGTTTAAAGCGTGTGTTCACCGCAAACTCCTCCGGGGCTGTAACTTTGGATGCCAGCGGGGTTACCTGCGTTTTATTCTTTCGCAAGAATACGCCGAATTTCGGGCTACAATAAACAAAATGCCGCAGATTTCTACAGTCAAAAACGCCGTGCAAGGCGTTGTAAAGAAAGACCGGCTGTTCGGCGCCATCGTTTCCAGTACCAAATCTGTACTGATCACCTTTGGCCGGACTTTTTATGCCTTCTGGCTGCAGATGACCGGCTTACTCTACCTTTTTTTGACCCTGTCAGGGGCTGGCTCTCTTTTTCTTCTATATCATAAGCATGATCTTGCGAACCATCAGCGTCTGACGGTCTTAAGTATTTTCACCCTGGTTTGCTTCTGCTTCACCGTGCAATCATTCATGAAAGCCAAACGCACGATGCAACGCCGATAGCAGCTCACGATTCCTGCCGATAACCCAAAATGCCCGAGGACCTCAAACTCGAACGTAACACTGGCGAGCAACGTGACGCCGGCGAATTAAAAAACATCGACCCGCAAGTGCTTTACACTCCGGCTGATCTTGAAGGGTGGAACTACGACGCGGACGCGGGCTATCCTGGCGAGTTCCCTTTTACCCGCGGCGTGCAATCCACCATGTATCGCGGACGCCTGTGGACCATGCGCCAATACGCCGGCATGGGCGACGCCGAAGAATCCAACAAGCGCTACAAATATTTGCTGTCGCATGGGACCACTGGGCTTTCCGTGGCATTCGATTTGCCGACGCAGATCGGCATGGACTCCGACCATCCCATGGCGATTGGCGAGGTAGGCAAAGTGGGCGTGGCCATTGACTCCATTGAAGACATGGAGCGGCTCTTTGCCGGCATTAACCTGGAAAAGATTTCTACGTCGATGACCATTAATGCCAGCGCCGCCATTCTGCTGGCGCTGTACATTGCCGTAGCGCGGCGCAACGGCTCAGATACGCGCAAGCTGAGCGGCACTGTGCAGAATGACATCCTTAAGGAATACATTGCACGCGGGACATATATTTATCCGCCGCGGCAGGCCTTGCGCATTATCACTGACATGTTTGCTTATGCCAATGAGCACGTACCGGAGTGGAATCCAATTTCGATCTCTGGATACCACATGCGCGAAGCCGGATGCACCGCCGTGCAGGAAGTAGCGTTCACGCTGGCCAACGCCATTGCCTACGTGGACGCAGCCAACAGCGCCGGGCTGGATGTGGACAAGTTCGCGCCACGCCTTTCTTTCTTCTTTAACGCGCACAATCATTTTCTTGAAGAAGTGGCCAAGTTCCGTGCGGCGCGGCGCATGTGGGCGCGCCTAATGAAAGACCGCTTCGGGGCCAGGAATCCCAAGTCGCTGATGCTGCGCTTTCACACACAGACTGCTGGCTCGACGCTGACAGCGCAACAACCGGAGAACAATATTGTCCGCACCGCCTTGCAGGCACTGGCGGCGGTGCTGGGTGGAACACAATCACTGCATACCAACGGCTTTGATGAAGCGCTGGGCCTGCCCACGGAAGAAGCTGCGCGCGTTGCGTTGCGCACACAGCAGATTGTGGGCTATGAGACCGGCGCGGCCAATACTATCGACCCGCTGGCCGGCTCGTATTACATAGAATCGCTCACGAGTGAAATTGAGCGCCGTGCACAGCTTTATCTCGATAAGATTGAAGCCCTGGGCGGAACGCTGCGGGCCATCGAACAGGGATACATTCAGCAGGAAATCCAAAATGCCGCCTATGATTTTCAACAGGGCGTGGACCGACTGGAAAATGTCGTAGTGGGCGTGAACCGCTTTCAGAACGAGGGCGAAAAGAGCGTTCCAGTTCTGCGGATTGATGAAGCGCTGGAAGGCCGCCAGGTGGAGCGCCTGCGGGCCCTGCGGCAGCGGCGCGATAAAGTAGCGTGGGAATCGGCGATCCGCAATATTGAAGATGCTGCACGCGGCGACCAGAACCTGATGCCGCACATCATCCATGCCGTTGAGAATTTCTGCACCGTGGGTGAAGTCTCTGATGCGCTGCGCCGCGTGTTTGGGGAACATCAGGAAACTGTGGTGATCTAAAGTTAGCGCAAAAATATCGAGTATCCATCCTTCCACAAACAACGCGAAAGGATGGATACTCCTCTTCAGAACACTGCGGAACAGAAGCCTTTGAATAGCGTGTTCCCGGAGGCAGTGGAAAACACACCAAGGACGTTATCGTAATTGTTCAAGGCAAAGATCTCTGTGCTCAGCGAACCCGGCGGATCGATGGTCGAGAAACGGCCGTTGTCGAGTGAAAAGCCGTGGGTAATGATCTTTGCATCCACGTAATTGCCCACGATGTCGCCGTTGTCACTGATTTTGTTCGGAGTGGTGCTTCCCGCGCCGGGGAACACAATATTGGTAAAGGCCCCATTCTTCCACATAAATCCATGATCGGAATCGTCTTCCGTCAGGTGATAGGTGCCAACCACAACACCCTGATTGTTGATGCTGTTGGCGAATGTGCCGCCCTGAGCTCCCGGGAATGAAATGATCATAAGTTTGCCCTGGTGCAGCAGGAACCCAAAATCAGACCCATTGCCATTGAATTGCCCGACAATGTCACCCAGCTCATTGATGCCTTCGGCAATGGCCGGTGCACCGGGGAAGCCGGGAATGTTGATCTGGCTGAAGACGCCATTGTGCACCATGAAGGCGTTCTGTCCATTTCCGTTGAAGGCATCAAATGAACCCACAATCATGCCTTGCTTGTTGATGTCCTGCGGGAAGGTGTTGGCCGCACCGGGAAAGCTGAAGTGAGTAAATACTCCGCCGCTGAAAAGAAAGCCACTCAAATGGAAATTCATCCCGGAGCCGCTTCCCAGAAGGCCGACGATGGCGCCGTTGTCATTCAAGGCGGTTGGCGTAGCGGTTGTACCGGCCGGTGCAGGAATGGTTAGATGTTGAAATCCGCATTTCCCCGTTGGACTTCCGTCCTGTGCCGAAGCGAAGGTGGTTAAGGCCATGACACAGCAAAGAGCAAGGATTGAGAAAACTGCTTTTCCACGAAGTGGCATAGGTGTTCCTTTGACGTGAGGTGGGGGAACGAAAATTGAGATGAGCTGCTGCTTGCAAAGGTGGGCTGCTGCTGGAATTGTTTGCGGGACGAAACGCACAGACATTCAGCAACGGGGATGGGCTGATTGCATGGACAGACTGGATTCAGTGGACGCTCAAAAATTTCCTAGTACCTCAATATATTTGTCCGGGTTCTTCATGGGAAGGCAGGTGGCCCCCTTGCGCAAAGGAGACATCCTTCGCACCCGAGATCGCGTGGGCCAGCCGCAGGCCGTGAGCGGAGCAACAATTCATGTCATAGCATCCAGCAATGATCAGCGCGGGGCAAAAGCAGATATGAAGCCTTCTCCGCCCGTCTGGCGTTCGTGGGCTTAGCGCAAAGCAGCTTCGTTGAAAGCGATTTTCAACAAATGCACGGTCATGTCGTCAAACTCGGCCTGCAGGTCTTTATCGTTGCCTGCGAATTTTATGCGGAAGGGCGTTAGATCAACCGCGTCTTTCACATCGTCGAGCGTACGGAATCCG
>DASZMF010000452.1:0-5129 GCA_035552035.1 Candidatus Angelobacter sp. | reverse complement strand
GTTCCGCCTGCCTTCTGGTCAAGGTGCTTCTGCTCAATCAATGTGTTCAGGCGGCCAACATACTCTTCTTCCGTATAGCCCGTGTGTTCCAGCAGCAGAGTGTCCCAGGTCCAGTGCAGGTTGCAATCGTAGTCGCCGCATTTGGGCGAGCCAAAGACCGGTAACTTAAAGTCATTGCCGCCATGAGCTGTATCAATGGCATGCAGAGGCTGGTGCAGGTCGCCCACAAAGTGAACAACCCATTTGAGCGCTTCCAGACGCTGGGCCTGAGAGGCGCTTTGGTCGGCCAGAACTTTCTCGAAAATTTCAATGCGATCCACCACGCAGTTGTGGTGGTCGGTCAGCGCGTCTTTGTGTTTATCCTGCGGGCGGAAGCAGTCACGTTCTTCAGAAAAGCCCGGCGCATCTTTTGGAATATCCACGAAGTGCCAGTCATAAGCTTCATCGTGGTCTTTTCTTACCTGGTCCGCCCAGCTTGCAATGGAGGCAAGGCTGTCATTGCCCAGCAGAAGCTGAAGGTTCTTTTTGGCCGTGGGCGTCAGGCGGGATGCCGCAATGTCCGCAACAATGGCGTGGCCTTTGGGCCCCCAGGCCGATAGTTGCAGGGAAATAAAAGCCGTAAGAAGGATGAGAGCAATCAATTTTTTCAAGGAAGCCTCAGAAATAAAAAATGGGAATGTCCGCAGGTATAAAGATAAAAATTGCGCAAGCGAAAATAAAATTTACCGGATGATTGTAGCCACGCGTTACCAGCCGTGCAATCGCGGTCAGTTGATGATCACGGAACGAAAAAAACGCGGCAGCCGAAGCTGCCGCGCGATGTACATCTCACGGAGTTTAGAAGTGGAAGCGAGCTCCCAGCTGAATCTGCCGTGGTGAGTAGATGAAGTTGCTGTTGGACGACGTTGGTGTATTGAACGGCACGTTTGGCGTAAGGGTTGCAGTAGCCGGAGTGGCGCCGCTGATGAGGTATCCAGTGGTGTTCACGCCGGTAATGTTCTGCTTGTTGGCCAGGTTGAAGAAATCAGTGAGCAGTTCCAGCTTGTAACGCTCAGTGATGTTAAAGCTCTTGGAAACGCGCATATCCGTGACCCAGGTTCCCGGCATCTGAATGCTGTCACGGCTCAGGATGCGGTTTGCGCCGCCTGATCCGTTGATGCCGCTCACTGTTCCGCCCGGAGCATTTCCGCTTGTGCCCACTGAGATCGGCAAGCCGCTCTGGATCTGAAACACCGGAGCGAGTTCCCAGTCATTGGCCAGCCACTTGGTAATGCCATTGAAATGCCATGGTGAGGTCATCACGGCATTCACCACAAAACGGTTTGGCACGTTATAAATGGAGTTTGCGTAATCCTGCTTGATGTTAAAGGGATTAAACAGTGAGTTGGTGGCGGTGAAAGTTGTGCCGTTCACACCGTCATCCAAAGCGTGTGACCAGGTGTAGTTCGCGTTGATCTGCACATGGTGGCTCAGGCGGTGATTGGCCTGAAGCGACAGTGCCTGGTAGTTGCTGGTTACACCGCTGAAAATATCCGTCATGGCGCCAAAGGCAGCATTCGGACGTGCTCCGGAGAACAATGGAACAGTCAGACTCGTGGCCGTGAGTGGTCCACCTGGCAGAACGTTGTAGGTGAGGTTGGTGGTGGAAGGATTCAGGTTCTGGTCAACGAAATCAGGCAGCTGGCGGCCAAAGGCGCCGAGATAGCTGGCTGAAATGACCGTACCCCAGCCTATGTCATGTTCCAGTGTCAGGTCAGCCTGGCGGATCTGTGGCAGCTGGAAGTGAGGATCAAAGTAAGTCACGCTCTTGCCTGCGGGCGATGCATTGGCGGGGAAAACAACTGGGAATGCCGGCGCGCCTGCTGTTGCCGGATTGAAAGTAACCGTGGTTTGTGCACCGGGGACGGCAGTGCCGGTCAGGGCGCTGAATACGGTGGAGTTGATGACGCGAGCGTAGTAGATACCGTAGCCGCCGCGCAACACTGTTTTACCGGTGCCGAATACGTCAAAGGCAAAGCCTACGCGGGGACCAATATTGTTTCCGTCGCTGGGCATGTGTGAAGTCTGCGGCACTGCGGGGTTGACCAGGTTAGCGAATGGCGCCGGCAGAATTTCACGATCATAACGAACGCCCAGAGACAAGCTCAGCCGCGGGATGATCTTCCAGTCGTCCTGGACGAAGAAAGCTACATCCTTGGTGGCAAAATCAAAGCCCAGAGGACCAAAGGCCTGGGAGTAAGTGCTATAGCAAGGTAATCCGCCGCAGGTATTTGGCGCATTCAGGTCAGAGAAATAATTCAGCAGGTTGCTGTAGCTGTAGCTGCCGAACTCGGTGGCCAGGTTCTGTGAGTTGTCGTCCACGTGGCTGAAATCAATGCCGAACTTGATGCTGTGCTTGCCGTGGCTCCAGTTAACGGTGTCAGCCACCTGCCAGCGGTTTTCGTCCGGGAAGCTGGGACGAATGAGGAAGGTCGGTGTGCCAAAGGTAAATCCGTTGGTGATGAAAACAGATGGAGGCAAGCCCAGCGGGTTGGTAAAGGTGGGTGTGTGGAGCAGGTTGTTCTGCTCGTAAGGGGTAGGATTCTGCGTATTTTCAAATTCAAAATCGCGGCCATACTGATAGCGCACTTCGTTGGACAGATTGGAAGTGAAGGCCGTGTCCAGTTTCCCGACGCCCCAGGTGTCTTTTACAAAGTCATTGCCAAAGCTGGCGACGCCAAAAGTATTGGTGGCCTGGGTCTGAATACCGGCGGGTGAGGACCAGCGCATCCGGTTAAAGGTGAAGGATGCATGGTTCTTCTGGTTGATCTGCCAATCCAGCTTGGGGAAAATGATGTCCTGTTTGCCGGTACGCGCAACGGGACCCAGCATGGTGTTCAGGGCAGTGAGATCGTTGGTATAAATGGTTCCAGCCTGCGCTGGGGTAACTCCCAGGCGCGTGCCGAGCGTGGTGAGCGTGGTTGCCGATGGAGTGGCAAAGAAAGCATTCGGGCTGGTGGCCACGGCAGTTCCGGGGAAGTTATGCCAGAAACCGTCATAAGCCAAAAACCAGAACAGCTTGTCTTTAACGATCGCGCCGCCAACGCCAAAGCCCCACATATCGCGCTTGTCGGTTGGCTTGAACGGAACCGAGGTAAATACCCCGGGAGTGGATTGCGTCGCGATGGTCGTGAATTCGTTGCCCGCGCCAATATCGTTGTCGCGGTTGTATCCGTACACTTCACCGTGAATGGTGTTGGTGCCGCTCTTGGTCACTGTGTTTACAACACCGCCGGCTGAGCGTCCATATTCAGCGGAGTAATTCGAGGTGTTGACCTGGAATTCTTCCACCGCGGCCTTGGGTGTGGAATAACCAACGCGGGTACGGCCGCGCTCTTCAGAAAAGAATGCCTGATTGTTATCAGCTCCGTCGATGGTGTTGTTGTTGAGCAGCGTGCTCATGCCGCGGAAGCTCAACAGGCCGAAGCCGCTGGAGTCGCTGACTACGCCGGGCGTCAGGATGGCAAAGCTGGACCAGCGTCCGCCATTAATGGGCAGATTGGAAATCGCGGTCTGGTTGAGTGTGGGAGCAAAGTCGGCGGATGTGGTGTTGATCTGTGGCGTTTCTGCGCTCACGTTCACAATCTCAGTTGTGCCGCCAATGGCCAGGCGCGGAGACAGGTCCGTTACGCTGCCGACCTGAACGATGACCTGTTCAGCTTTGTATGGTGAGAAGCCGTTTACCGTAATGTTGACTGTGTAAGATCCAGACGCCAGCTTGGTAACACGATAATAGCCGGATGCGTCTGCTGCCACCGTTTGCTCTGCGTTTGTGCCGTTGTTGCGCACAACAACCTTGGCGTTTGCGACTACGGCGCCGTTGGTGTCATAAACAGTTCCACCGATGGCGCCATCGGTAGTGGACTGAGCATAGAGCAGCGCGCCGCAGCTTAGCGCGAGGAACGCGACTGCGACCAGCCGTTGAATTGAACTCCAAAAGCGTAACGTCATTTACTTACTCTCCTGTAAGAGACTTCATTTTGGCGGGAAACCGCAGAACCTGAGGGTGCCGACAACAATCATCAAGGCAAGGCGATGCAACCTGGAATAGACATTCCCTTCAAAGTTCCTGCCCATCCTATAAAAGAAATGTTGCATTCCTATGAAAGGTAAAGAAAAAAATTGTGGAACTCCTGTGGACATCTGTGCAAAAGAAGGCAGATTCGGAAAGCGTATATGGAATTACATAATTTTTGCCGATTTTGGCGCGCAAGAATTCCAGAAAATGGAAGTTGCGCAGCTGCCTGAATCAGGGCAATTGTCCTGAACGGAATTCAGTTTTGCTGCGACGCTATGCGCCGAAGCTTGCCTACTCAAAAATTTTTAGCTGAATATTTATTTGCTGTTTTTGGTTGCCGAAGGTTCTGACTGGCAACGCTCAGTGCACTGTTTGTTTTTGCAGCAGACCAGCATGGCCGAGACGGAGTGTTTGAAGATCAGCTGCTCCTGGGTATTGGTTTCCAGCACAATGGAATATTTATCGAATGAGCGCACGCTGCCTGAGACCTTGGCGCCGTTCAGTAAATGGACAGTAAGATTTTTTCCGCCCGTGAGGGCGACGTTTAAAAACGATTCCTGAACATTGATGGCTGACATGATAGAAAGTGGCCCAATTTCTGCCCTGGCATCCAGCGCCCCTTGAGCCGGTAGCCGTAGAAGGGCATATAACAACATCCTCAAAATAGTGCCCGGTCTGCTATAAGTCCAATATATAATTGGACTGTGTTTGATAGGAACTGACTATGGAAGTCCATCAACTGCGGTATTTTTGCGCTGTTTCTGAGACCGGAAGCTTTACCCGCGCTGCTGAAAAAGAGCAGGTGGCGCAGCCCTCTTTATCGCAGCAAATCATGAAATTGGAAGAGGAACTGGGTGTCCGGCTGTTTGACCGGCTGGGCCGCACGGTGCGGCTGACCGGTTTTGGGCAGGTGTTTCTGCCCCGTGCCCGTGCCATTTTGGGCGAGCTGAAAGCTGCCAAAGATGAGGTCGCGGAACGCCAGGTAGCGGTTTCTGGTCCGGTGAGTATTGGCGTTATTCCCACAATTGCCCCCTATTTCCTGCCCTTGCCTTTAGCTTTATTTTCCCGAAAA
>DASZMF010000451.1:0-3425 GCA_035552035.1 Candidatus Angelobacter sp. | reverse complement strand
AACTCAGGTTCGCGCTGAGATGGTAAAACGCCTCCAGCTTCACGCGAAACGGCACATCACTCTTGAAAACTTTTGGCAGAATTTTCTTGCCGGTCTGCACCAGCCCCTTGGCCCAGCGCGCCTGCTGTGTTTTAAACGCTGTCATTTCAATCGGCAGCTCCGCCGGACACTCAACGTCCTGCAGATATTTAAATTTCCAGCCCTTGAGTTGTGCCCGATAAGAAAGGTCGGTATCTTCCGTCAGCGTGTCATGCTGCCAGCCGCCGGCATCGCCAATCACCTCTTTGCGCCACATGCCAGCCGTGCCATTGAAATTGAAAAACACCTGGCTGCGTGAGCGTCCGCCGTGCTCCAGCACAAAATGTCCATCGAGCAAAATCGCTTCCACTTCGGTAAGAAAAGAATAATTGCGATTGAGATGCGTCCAGCGCGTCTGCACCATGCCAATGCCCGGCTCAGTAAAGTGGTGCACCACGCGCATCAGCCAGTCTTCCGGAGGAACAAAGTCAGCGTCAAAAATCGCCACAAAATCGCCCTTGGCAGTCAGCAGCCCATGTTGCAGCGCGCCAGCTTTAAAGCCTTCGCGGTTCGTGCGATGGATATACGTCACCGGATGCCCCAGCGCCGCATAGCGATCCACCACGGCCTTGGCCACAACCACGGTTTCGTCCGTGGAATCATCCAGCACCTGGATATCCAGCCGGTCTTTGGGATAATCAATCTTGCAGATCGCTTCAACCAGCCGGTCAATCACATACTGCTCGTTGTAAATCGGCAGCTGAATCGTCATGCGCGGCAGTTCCGCAAACATTGCCGGCGGCTCACAGGTCTTGTTCTTGCGATTGCGGTAGTACATGTAAACCAGCGCATACCGGTGCATGCCATAACCCGCAAGAATCACCATCACAATGAAATACGGAATCAGCAGTGCCAAGTCAAAACCGTTCGGCGAATAAAGTCCGCGAAAAGTCTTATCCAGAAACTGGCTCTTAAAATAATGGACCAGCCCCCTCTGCGAATTGGTAAAGAGCAACAGCGCAAGACTGCTACAGATGTTCAACAGATACTCCCAAAGAACCCGGCACTTAGACTAGAGGGATTCTAAATCATAAATGGCGAATAAAGGGAGAATAAATTTAGGGATTTTGAAGAAGTTTTAAGGATTCCGGAGAGCAGCTGCCGATACAACGTGTCTCTCCGCTTCGGCATAAACCCCGCATCATGAACCATCCTGTACAACTCTTCTTCGGGACAAACGGGGGACAAACGGGACGTTTTTCTGAATTTTTGTATCTCGACAACCTACGACGCCGTCACTACTTCTCCACCGGCCGCCCAAAACACAACACATATCCATTGTTATCGATGATTTCAAACGCCCAGAGCCCATCCTCAGTGTCGCTCAGCTCCTGTTGCATGGGAACCTGCCTGCCACGGAACTCCTGGTACAAGGAGTCAGGGTCTTCAGTAAGAATGTAGGCGTCCCAGCGGGCCCATGCGTGACGTGAATGATTCGGCTGGGGATGGACCTCGGGCGTGATCGCCTTGAAGTTCAGCATGATCTGATCGCGGCCCATGAAAGCCCAATAGTCATTCACGTTGCCATCGCCCCCGCCCTTATACAAAACATCGAACCCAAGCTTGGACTGGTAGAACGCAATCGTGGCTTCCAGGTCATCGACGATGAAAAGCGGAGTAACACTGTTCAACATGGGCAGAAATCTCCACCGCTCATAAGGCCAGCAGCTAGTTCAAAAACAACTGCCGATACAACGTGTCTCTCCGCTTCGGCATAAACCCAGCATCGCGGATCATCCGCCGCAGCTCTTCTTCCGTGGTGCAATTCGCTACGCCAGCAGAGCGAACCACGTTTTCTTCCAGCATTACTGAGCCAACGTCATTGCCGCCAAAGCGCAAACCAAGCTGGCAGACCTTCAGCCCTTGCGTGACCCAGCTCGATTGCACATTCTGGATATTTGAAAGATACAGCCGCGCAATCGCCAGCACTTTTAGATATTCAACAGCCGTCGCTTCTTCCCAGTGCCGGCCGCCCAGAGCGGTGTTGCCCGGCTGAAAGCTCCATGGGATAAACGCGGTAAAACCGCCGGTCTCTTCCTGCAACTCAAACACGCGCTGAAAGTGATTGATGCGATGCTCAAAAGTTTCGCCCACGCCAAACATCATTGTGGCCGTGGTGCGCATGCCCAGTTTGTGCGCCGTGCGATGGACATTGATCCAGTCTTCCGTCAGGCATTTCAGGCGGGCAATCTTGTGGCGCACTTCGTCGTCCAGAATTTCCGCGCCGCCGCCGGGGATGGAATCCAGCCCTGCCGCGCGCAGCCGCTTGATGGTCTCTTCAATCGAGAGTCCGCTGACATCGGCAAAATGAATAATCTCAGACGCTGAAAAGCAATGCAGGTGTATCTGCGGAAAGCGCTGCTTAATGCCGCTGAGCATCTGCTCATACCACTCAATCTTCAAGTCCGGATGCAGCCCGCCCTGCATGAGCACGCCGGTGCCGCCCATGTCCACGGTCTCCTGGATCTTTTCGTAGATCGTCTCCAGCTCCAGCACGTATCCCTTGGCGCGGCCGGGACCTTTAATAGGCGCGTAAAAAGCGCAGAACGTGCAATATTCCGTACAGAAATTCGTGTAGTTAATATTGCGGTCAATAATGTACGTAGCCACGCCTTCCGGATGCAGCTTGCGCCGGAGAGCATTCGCTTCCATACCCAGGCCGATCAGGTCGTCCGAGTGGAACAGGTCAAGCGCTTGTTGTTTGGTCAGAGACATGAATAACTGATTTTAACGGAAAGACGGTCGCATTGGAACTTATTGCGATTTCTATGGAATAGCGATTTTCAACAGTTATCGACTGCTACTGGTCAGAGTAGCGTAACCTGCCATCTTGAATTCCAAAACTCATCATATGCTCAGTGCCACGCCAGACATTACCTTCGCTTTGAGTCTTTGCCAGCCAACGGCAGAGGATTGGCAGACCCTCCGCGACCAGTAGTA
Source organism: Candidatus Angelobacter sp. (assembly GCA_035552035.1). Classification (GTDB taxonomy): domain Bacteria; phylum Acidobacteriota; class Terriglobia; order Terriglobales; family Acidobacteriaceae; genus Angelobacter. The sequence goes on along the minus strand of DASZMF010000451.1, from coordinate 407 downwards.
GTTCTGCCGCGCGCCGCTGTTGGCTTGGAACAGCCCACACGGTTATCAGGCACCTGCCGCGAACTGTAAGATGCCCTCTCCACTCAGGCCTGAAACTCGCATCCAGAACAACATTGGAGTTTCGATGTCCCAGATAGCGCACAGAGTAAACAGCGGTATACGCGGATGCCGAATGAAGTGCGGAGTCCAATAGAGAACGCTTGAGCGGATAGCCAAGCTCTCTGCCAACTTTGTCCTTAGAAAATGAGTATGGCTCGTCGATGCGCTTTTCCGCCGGGATTTCGGGCCGTTGGTTCATCTGCGTAATTTGATTTCTCCGGGAAGCTAGGCCAGCTTCGCCTTCGGCTCTTTGAAGTCCGGGATCACCGGTTTGCCGTCGCGTTTGCGTTTCCATGCCCAGACCAGTG
>DASZMF010000450.1:0-2205 GCA_035552035.1 Candidatus Angelobacter sp. | reverse complement strand
CAAACCAAAGAAAACAAAAGGCTTTTGTTGGCACTTGTCTTGCACACTACTATGCTGGTAGTGCTTTCCCTCACTGCTCTTGGATCGATATATGAAGGGCACTTGTCTAACAAAAATTTGGCTCACAGTTCTGCTGGTCTTAACTGGACTAGCAACGGGTTGCAGCGTGGGAACGCAACCTGAAAACGTGGCGGCGGATTCGTCCACTCCGGCGCAGCAGCTGCCATTTGTTGAAGGTAAAGGGCTGGTTGTCCCGGCTAATACCGCCATTTATGTAAGGCTGCAGCAGCCTATTTCCAGCGAGACCGCGCAGGCAGGGCAAAGTTTTTCCGCCGTGCTGGATGAACCTCTCATGGTCGAAAGCCAGACGCTGGCTCCGGCCGGAACCGCCGTTACCGGCAGCGTGGTGGCAGCCCGCGAGTCAGGCCATGTGAACAGCACGGGCTATCTGCGCATTACGCTTACCTCAATGGTGCTGAATGGGAAAACCGTGCCGTTGCAGACCAACAGCATGTTTGTGAGCGGCGGCAGTTACAAGAAACGGAATCTCGCCTTTATTGGCGGAGGCGTGGGCGGTAACACCCTGCTGGGCGCTTTGGTCAGCGGAGATAAAAATGCGTTGTCTGGTTCAGCCGTGGGTACGACGGGCAGCAGCTCGGCGGCGTATGCCTCCGGTAAGAAAGAAGTTGGTTTCATGGCCGAGCGACGCCTCGGTTTCCGGCTGACACAGCCGTTGAATATAAGTTAAGTTTTTTGGGTCAGTTTTTTCTGATTGGGCAATAAGGTAAAGAAAGGAGCCGTGATTAACGGCTCTTTTCTTTTTGTGCAGGGATTTTGCGTTTGGGGTTGCTGGCTACTGGGAGCGATAGCGCGCTTATAACTTCACGCCAAGCTGCCAGAACAAAAAGCTCCATACATCCACCGCGTCGTCCACCAGTTTCATGATTGGCTTGCCTACGCCATGACCTGCCTTGGAATCCACGCGCAATAGAATCGGCTGGTCCGGTGCATTCGTCGCCTGGGCTTGAAGCAGCGCCGCCATCTTTACTGCATGCAGCGGATCCACGCGGGTATCGCTTTCGGCGGTCATAAACAAAACCGCTGGATAGCCCGTGCCCGGTTTCACATGGTGGTAAGGCGAGTATGCGTGGAGATATTTAAATTGCTCAGGGTCGTCAGACGAGCCGTATTCGGGAATCCAGAGCTTGGCGATCTGGAAAAGCTGGTAGCGCAGCATGTCGAGCAGCGGCACCTGGCAGACTACGGCGCGGAACAGCTCCGGATGCTGCGTGAGCGCGGCACCCATCAGCAGGCCGCCGTTGCTGCCACCTTGTATGGCCAGATGGGCTGCGTCAGTATATTTCTGCGCAATCAGATGCTCGGCGGCAGCGGCAAAATCGTCAAAAACATTTTGTTTTTGCTCCAGCATGCCGTGGCGATGCCAGTCTTCACCAAATTCATTTCCGCCGCGCAATTGCACGTCAACATAAACGCCGCCCTGCTCCAGGAGCAGCAGCATCACATTGCGATTGAAAAATGGCGTGCGCCCCACATTGAATCCGCCGTAGCCTGAGAGCAGCGTCGGGTTGCGACCGTTTTTGGTCAGACCTTTTTTGCTGACCACAAACATGGGCACGCGCGTTCCATCTTTGGAGTTGAACCACAGCTGCTCTGTCTGGTATTTGTCGGGATCAATGTTAGCTTCCACGCGCGCCCACTCTTTTGTCTGGCCGTTGAGACTTACTTCATAAACCGTGGGAGGAATGGCATACGAGATGAATCCAAAATACGCCGATTCGCTGTTCCAGTTGCCGCCCAGGTCGAAGATGGTACCCAGTTCGGGCATGGCGACACTGGCAACCGGCTTGCCCTCAAGATCAAAGATGCTGAGCTGCGAACTCGCGTTCCTGATGAAATGCACAAAAAGCTTTTTGCCGATAATGGCAGCCTGGCCTTCAATCACCGCGTCAGACTCGGCGATAATCTCTTTCCAATTCGCGCGCTCAGGGGCTGCGCAGCTGGCCTTGAAGACACGGAACCGCGGCGCGCCTTCATTGGTGGTGATGTAGAGCTGGCCCTCCAGAATTTTAGCGTGATAGAGAAAGCTTTCTCCCTCGGTGATGCACTGGAATTTGCCCATTGGCGTGGACAAATCTTTCAAATAGAGATCCGTCCTGGTCCAGCCTTTACTTACGTCTACTAATA
>DASZMF010000449.1:0-1622 GCA_035552035.1 Candidatus Angelobacter sp. | reverse complement strand
GGTCTTTCGCTCTGGGTTGAAGAATGGCAGCTTCGCCACGATTGCAGTCACCTTCTGGCGGACAGCCTCAATCGTGATTTCCATCTGAAGTTTTGTTCCGAGTTGAGAATGTGCAGTATCCACGCTGGCCAGGGCAATCATCTTCTTGAGAATTGGTGACCAAGTTGTGGTCGTCGCTTTGCCCACCTGTTTGCCGCCCATATAAACCGGCACATGGACGCGCGAGGCCTGCGCCGGAGCCGCCGGCGTGAGGCCAAACTTTTCATAGCGCTCTTCGATCTCGACCCAATCCATCTCCAGCCCAACCAACTGCCGCGCGACGCCTGTCTTCTGCTGTTGCGCCAATGCTGTTTTGCCCACAAAGTTTTCTTTGTCCAGGTGCACCATCTTGCCGAAGCCGAGTTCATAAGGCGAATACTTTTGGTCCTGGATCAGCGCCTTTTTACTGCTGACGTAATCCACTTCAATCAGCAGCAAACCGGCTTCAACGCGCGCAACGTCCAGCGCCAGCATGCCCGCGGCGTGAATATCAAACTGGCGGCCGGCGGTCATGAGCGCATCCCAGACTTTCACGGCGTCACCGCGGTCATTCATGGGCACCCAGATTTCGTAGCCCAGGTCGCCGGTGTATCCGGTGCGCGAGATATCGACCGGCACGCCGGCAATTTTGCCGCTGGTCATGCGAAAATATTTCAAGTTCGCGATGTCCGCTTCAGCCACGCTCTTCAGCAGCTTGCCCGATGTCGGGCCTTGCAGGGCCAGCGCGGCAACCTGCTCTGAGATGTCTTCGATCTGGACATCCATGTTCAGCCCGTTCTGGCGGAACCAGCGCAGGCTGGGATCAGCAGCGGTCCATCGGTATTTGTTTTCTTCAAGCCGTGTGATCGTGCCATCGTCAATGACTTTTCCCTGCTCATCACACCAGCAGCAATAAATCACCTGGCCGGGCTTTACTTTGTTGATGTCACGGGTAATCACGCGATTCACCAGCTTGGTGGCGTCTTTACCTTGCACAATGTATTTGTAGAGCGGTGAAATATCGATTAGCGCAGCGGCGTTGCGGATGGCGTTGTACTCGTGCTCATGGTGCACTTCATAGCTACTGACCGTGTAATAGCCTGACCATTCGCGATAGCTCAGGCTCTGGCACAGAGCAAAAGTGCGCTCGTGTAATGCGGTTCCAACTGGCAAGTGAAAACCTCTACAGGATCGATAAGTACAATGGATTTGATTATACGGAAGCTGTTAACGATCCGGCCAGAAAAGGTATAACTCGTGTTATACTGACTCTATGAAGACAGCCATCTCGCTACCGGACCAGCTTTTTCGAATGGCGGAGACTGCTGCACGCAAGCTGCGGATGTCGCGTAGCGAGTTATATGCTACCGCCTTGAAAGAATTTCTTGAACGCCGCCAGACCAGCAAAATCACAGAACGGCTGAATGCAATTTATTCTGAAGAGCCTGCCCAACTCGACCCCGCGTTCGCTTCAGCTCAAATAAAATCTCTTAAGCTTGAGGATGAGCGCTGGTAATGCCTGTAATTCGAGGCGAGATCTGGTGGGCGGACCTGCCCGATCCACGTGGCTCAGAGCCCGGATTTCGAAGGCCGGTACTTGTCAT
>DASZMF010000448.1:0-3696 GCA_035552035.1 Candidatus Angelobacter sp. | reverse complement strand
CCTCATAACAATTACTCATGCACTTAGAAAACCCAATTAAAATTATTTGGCCGGCTTGATCGTAATTACATCTTTCACCACTTCACCGCCTTTCATCACAAAGCCCACATGTTCCAGTGCGCGGACATCCTGCAAAGGATCGCCGGTCACGGCAATTACGTCTGCAAATTTGCCGGGCTCAATTGTGCCTACATCTTTGGCGCGTCCAATCAGATCAGCGGCGCTGCTGGTGGCGGCGCGGATGGCCTGTGCCGGAGTCATGCCAAACTTCACCATATAGAAGAACTGCCTGGCGTTGTCGCCGTGCGGATAAACACCAGCGTCTGTGCCAAACGTCATCTTGGCTCCGGCCTTCACGGCTTTCTGAAAATTCTCTCGCTGTACACGGCCCACCATTTTTTCTTTTTCTACATTCTCTTTGGGCAGACCGAACTCCACGGCTTTGCCCAGAATGTAATCGTCGTTATAGATGTCCATGTCCAGGTAGGTGCCGTGATCTTTGGCGAGGCGAATGCCCTCATCGTCAATCAGGCTGGCGTGTTCAATGGAGTCGATGCCGGCAAGAATCGCGTTCTTGATAGCCTGCGTGCCGTGCGCGTGCGCGGCAATTTTGCGTCCGGCCATGTGGGCTTCGTCGGCCGCAGCCTTAAGTTCTTCAAAGGTAAATTGCGGAGCGCCCGGGCTGTCGCCTTTGGAGAGCACGCCGCCGCTGGCGAGAATTTTAATTACGTCCACGCCGTATTTCACTTGCGCGCGCACTACGTGGCGCACCTGGTCAACACCGTCTGCAATAGCGAAATCGCGCTCTTCGGGAAACATGCTGACGCGCGTTTGCGGAGAAAAATTGTTGAGGTCGCCATGGCCGCCGGTGATGGTAATAGCCGGTCCGCTGGCGACGATGCGTGGGCCGGGGATCAAACCTTCATTAATAGAGTTGCGGAGATCGACGGCGAGAAATGGCAGAGAGCCTACGTCACGCACGCTGGTGAAGCCGGCTTCAAGCGTGCGGCGCGCATTTACCACACCGGCAAAAGCGCTTTGAAACGGCGTGTCTTTGAAGTTATAGATTTCGTCATAACGGTCAGCGCGTGCGCCCAAGTGCGTGTGGCAATCAATGAGTCCAGGCAACACTGTGGCGTGGGAAAGATCCACCACCGCCGCACCTGCCGGGATAGTAATGGCGCTGGCGGGGCCAATACTTTGAATGCGTTCGTCTGCCACCACGATCACCATATTTTCGCGGAGTTGGTCACTGGTGGCGTCAAACAGATGTCCGGCGCGGATATAAACCATTTTGACTGCGGGCTTCTGTGTGGTCTGTGCAGGCTGCGCGATGACTGGCAAAATTGAAATAAGAAAAAGAACAAAGACAAAAATCCGATTCATCCAAAGCTCCTAAAGAAAACTCAGCGGGAAAATTCAATGGGAAAGCACGAAAAGTATATAGGCCAATTGCGGCTGGCATGCAAAAAAGCTTGTGCGGTGTGCTGCATGCTGCGGGCGAGCATGCGATGCCGGAAATTGATTTGCCAGAGTAAGTGTCTTGAAGCGGCGCGCATCAGGACTTACTTTCTGGAAGCTACTGTTTGGCAACCAGCAGCGGTCGGGAAAAATTCAGCCAGATTCTCCAGCGGTCATATTCGCGGCTGTGTGAAGTTGCGGTGACCACCGCATCTTCCACGCTGTTCTTGGTAAAGATAACTTGTAATTTAGAGCCCAGGCTGACCAGCGGGCTGATCATCATAGTAGCGTCGCGTTCACCCACGGGCAGAATCAGGTCGCGCACCTGAAATGGAAGACCGTTGCTGGCCAGGCCGCGCAGAATCGCGATGGTCCCGCCTTCAGGTATGAGCAGCGCCGGCGCCGCGTCTGATGATTCACCAGAAGATTCTGTCCGCGTCGCCGCGTACGGCTCAGGGGCAGCGGTGCCCGGCAAGCTATTGACCACGGTCACGGGAGGAACGCCGAGTTCCCAATCTTCCGGCGGAAAATAAATGCCCCAGAAGTTTTCCGGACGATAGAGCTCGATTCCGTATTCACTCTCGCCGGAATCTGCCCATACGACCTGACCGACGCGCCATTTATACGGCGCAAGCATGGCCACACGCACTTCCATTTTGTGCTCAAGGGGAACGGCGGAGCGGATCTTGGCTCCATGCCGGTTCACAAGAATAGTTTCCGCAGCCCCGCTTACGTGGGACCCGTCACTCTTCTGGCCGGAGACCGCGAGGGCTAGCGAAACAAGAACACGAGAGCTTCTGCGCCCCCGCTCATTTGCTGCGATGAGTTGCGCCATATGTCTCTTTGGGAAACTTTCAATTTCAGGAACTATAGAACCTGCGGCCAGTTCCAGCTATATTACCGGCAACCGAAGCAGTTGCCACCAAAAAGCAGGGTTACATTGGCCTTAGGTAACCTTAGATAGCAATACCTTAAAATGTTCCAATTTTTCCCATTTAGGTCCTGCAATCGCAGGGAAACCTACGCCAATTGCCTTTAAAATCTTTTATCTTAGCGGCTTTCTATCGTAGCACGATGACGTTGCGTTCTCTTGCTTCATTACCAGCCGGGCCGCGAAGGCCGGCGGTTTTGCGTACGCCGTTCAGTTGTTGCCGGGCCGCCAAACGGTGCGCACCTCGATCGATCCCCGGCAAGCGATGGCGCCCTTGCGTGCCCATGCCAGCGCTTCCGCCATGTCAGCGACTTCTATGATCCAGAAACCGCCGACGTGCTCCTTGGTCTCCATGTACGGCCCGTCAGTGATGAGCACATTGCCATCCGGCTGCGCCCGCAATGATTTCGCCTCACCTGGTGGACGCAAGCCGCCCATGAAAACCCTGATTCCGGCAGTCGCCATCTCGTCATTGATCACGTCAATATCGTGCTCCATCGCTGCATCCACGGTGGATCGGTCAAAGTCGTCGCGCAACTGAACAGCAAGTAAAAATTGAGGCATGAGTTCTCCTGTATTAAGGACGGCCAGCAGCACAGACTTGCGTGCTGAATGGTTCATCCTTTTGATTCGTTCATTTTATAAGTCGTTCGGCATGGAGGAAATCGACAGCGGAGGCGGACTATTTTAATTTTTGAGTTTTATTTCGGTGCGTCATCGGAAGCGATTTTCTATAGCTACAATTAAATCAGAGGAGCCCGCAACGGCGATGAATCCCGAAGACCGTTCATTAGAAGACCATTCATTAGAAGAACGGGCAGCGTTGGAGACGCTTGAATTCCGGGTGAGAGCCATTCTTCCGGAGCAATATCAGGACAGCTACGACGACGTGAAACCCGTATCGATGGGATCAGCCGGGCTCAAGTTCGGTGAAGATGGCAAAGTAGCCTGGGACAAAATATGGGGCTCCTTCTGTGATCTGGCGATGGCGGGCGGCCCTCCGCACAAGGGAACACTGCTTGAACCCGCCTCGCAAGCAAGCATTGATGCCGAGCCTGATCGCTACACCAGCGTTGTTGAGGAGATCTGCCGGGGCGTCAGCCTGGTCACGAGCCTGGTGGCAGAAGCGTCCGCGCATTCGGGATGGATCAGCGTGGATTGCGTGAACCGTGGCACAGCCACATGGCTGCTGCGCGCGATTACCGTGGAAAACGTCTCGGCGCGTTGCGAGGGCTCTGTTCTGTATCTTCCCGCCGGGCCTGCCTACAGACTTGAAAAAGAAATCAAGAATGTAATCACCGTTA
>DASZMF010000447.1:0-5590 GCA_035552035.1 Candidatus Angelobacter sp. | reverse complement strand
CCACTGTTCCCGCTCTGCCTTTTTCTTCCATCTCCGCCGCCACGGCCGCTGCCGTGCGCGCGGAAAATTGAAGTACAGAGCCTTTCATTTTGTGACTCGCCTTTTCCAGTTCCAGGGCCGACCCATGGCTGATGGCTTCATCAATCCGTGCCAGCATCTTCGGTCCCTCTTCTGCAAAAACTTCAATCAGCTCGCGCAGCAGACCCATATCATTGTCTACGCGGTCCCACAACGATTCGGGGTCAAACCGCTCGCTTTTCAAATATTCGAACTTGGGGCTTTGCAATATACCGGCAATTATCTCCTGATTCATGCCGGAAATCTTCTGTTTTTCAGTATCCACAACAATTTCCTCCCGTACCGGCCGTATGCCGCAAGGCGTCCCTTAAGTAATCGGCAGGATTTGTCACTAACCCGAGTGAATTGTTGTAACGAAGTGGAAATTACAGTAAGAAAGCTCTTTAGCTGGCTAAGAAAACACTAATGTTTGAGGACGCTCTTTGGCTGCTCTATGCCTACTTTGTGCAGATTATTGCCGGACGATAACCACAATGTCGGTGGGCGCATTCAAGTTTCCGGAGAAAGGCGATCCGCTCACCGGCGACGCCATGCCCGTGGAGGAATTCACTGAATATGCAGAAACAGTGTTGTCCACCTTGTTGACCACAAAGAGAGATCCGCCGGTGGCATCCAGCGCCACACCAAACGGATGCTGCCCGGCAGGAGCGTCAGCTATGGGACTAAGCACACCATTGATCATTTTGAATGCCGATACAGTTCCTGCCTGCACGTTGGTGGCGTAAACAAATTGATTGTTCGGGTGGACTGCCAGACGCAAAGGATTGCTGTGGCAGGCCACTGTGCAGCTTGGTGCGGGAGCAGGCAGCGCGGAAACAGCAGTCAATGCGCCCGCGGCATTTGCGCTAAACGGAACAATCGCCTGGGACATGTGATCGCCTACGAACAAGAAGTTTCCCCGTGGTATCCATGGCCAGCCCGATGGAAGCGGCGAAGCCGGCCATACTCGCCGTGGAAAAAGGCGATCCCGCCACCGGACTGAGCGCACCATTCGCTCCAATCTGAAACGAGGAAACAGTGTTGAGATCCGTCGTTTGCGAATCAGGAAAATTGCTGGCAAACAGCACAGTGCCCGCGGGATTCACCGCCAGGCCAAAAGGATTGCTGCTGGTAAAAGGCGATCCCGCTACCGGCGATAGCGCACCATTCGCGCCGATCAGAAATGCAGAAATGCTGTCCGCAGCCTGGTTCGCCACAAAAACAAATCTGCCCATCGGATCCACGGCAATGCCTTCGGGGCGCGCGCCGGCAGCAAATGGAGATCCAGGAACGGCTGTAAGCATTCCCGTAGATGTGTTGACTGAAAATGCCGATACCGTGCCATCATTCGAATTGCTTACGAATAAAAGCTTGTGTACGGAATCGAAGGCCAGAAACTCCGCGCCTGCGCCAGCCGTGAAAGAGCCTCCCGCAACGGGTGACAGGATGCCGGTGCTGCTCACCGAAAATGCAGTCACTGTGCCGGAACCTGAACTGGTGACAAATGCAAAGCTCGAGGGTGTCCCTTGCGGCGTAGTCATGCCGCAGCCATTCATGAGCAAAAGAACCAGCGTCGCCAGGCTGGCGGATAGCAAGCAGAATTTACTTTGCGGAAAGCGCGAGTGCAGTTGTGAAGAGAACATAGCTTATGTCTCCTGGCACTCCATATTATAAGGCGCGGACGCAGGGTGCCGCAGCACCCGCGGCTTACAGGTTCTTTAACATCCCGCAAGGTGCTACAATTTCGGCAGTTAGCACCATGAGAAGCGGGAGTAATTCAGTGGTAGAATGTCAGCTTCCCAAGCTGAACGTCGCCGGTTCGATCCCGGTCTCCCGCTCCAAAATCTTCTCAATCACTGATTCGCAACGCTATTACCTCGCGCGCCAAACTGGCCTATAATCTACTTACCTTGAGAAAACCTGTTTGTATTGTTCTCTCATTGCTGTTTCTGGCCGCCATGGCTGCACCTTTGCTCTCCGTGGCCCAACAGCAACCAGACGCCGCTCATCAGAGCCGGCTGCTGCTGGTCATACCTTTTGAGAATCTGCCCAACGCTGCCGGGGTTGACTGGATTGGCGAATCTTTTCCTGAAGTTCTGAGCTATCGCCTCAGCCCCAGCGGACTCTTCATCATGAGCCGCGACGACCGTCTCAATGCCTTTGACCGGCTGGGCATTCCGGCCTCTGCCAAGCCTTCCCGCGCCACTCTTTATCAGGTAGCGCAGCAGCTTGACGTGGATTACCTGCTCATTGGCGACTACCACGTTGAAGGCGGCAACATCACCGTGCACGCCCATCTCATGGATATAGAACGCCTACGCCTCAGCCCTGAGATGACTGAGTCAGGTCCGCTCACCAGCATGATTGCCGTTCAGACCGCTCTTGCCTGGGACGTCCTGAAAACTCTTACCCCTGCAGAGACTGTTACCAAGTCAGATTTTGTTGCCCGCTTCCCTGCCCGCCGTCTGGATGTTTTAGAGAACTATGTTCGTGGCATCACCGCCACAACAGATCAGGAGAGGATAGCGCGCTTTAAAGAAGTGATGCGCCTCGACCCCGCGAATACGCCGGCCATGCTGCAACTGGGCAAGAGCTATTACAAAGTTCGCGACTATGAATCCGCCGCCAACTGGCTGGCGCAAATTCCCAGCGGCGATCTCAGCGCCAACGAAGCGCAATTTTATCTTGGCCTGGCGCAGTTCTTTGCCGGACACATGGAAAAAGCCGACAGCGCTTTTCGCGCTCTGGCCTCTCGCCTCCCGCTGACTGAAGTCTTAAACAATCTTGGCGTAGTAGCTGCGCGTCGCGGACAGAAAAATGCCCGCGACTACTTTGAAAAAATCGTCCAGACCGACCCTAACGAGCCGGATTACCGTTTCAATCTGGCCGTGGAACTTTATCTTGATGGTGACGGCCAGGGCGCGTCGCGTGAGCTGCGCGATTTGCTCGCGCTCTATCCAGATGCGGAGGCCAGGACTTTTCTTGACGCCATCACCACCGGCACGCAGATGGCGCACCTGCCGCTCGAACGCATCAAGCGCAATTACGATGAATCCACCTTTCGCCAGCTTGCCTTGGAGATAGACAACTCCAATGAAGCGCGGCTGGCCAAAGCTGATCCGGCAAGCCATGCGGCTTTTCATCTGCAACACGGCCAGGAACTGCTGCAGGAAGGCCTGGTGGGCGAAGCGGAAAAACAATTTCGTGAAGCCGTAGTCCTCAATCCTGTCAGCGCTGAAGCTCATGCACTGCTCGCGCAGGTTCTTGCCTCCAGCCAGGATAACGTGGGTGCGCGCAATGAAGCGCAGGCATCACTCAAGCTGCAGCCCAGCGCCAACGCATATTTAATCCTGGCGCGGCTTGACCTGACAGACAACAAATCAACTTCAGCCTCGCAGAACGTTGACCACGCGCTGGCCCTTGATCCAGCAAACGCAGCGGCCATGGCACTGAAACATACAATCGCCATCGGCGTTACCAAAACACAGTCTCAGCAACCTTGAGGTAGAACCATGCGTCACCATTTGTTTTCTAAATTCGGCTTCTCTTTAGACCTCGGCTTCGCCAGAATTGCAATCGTGCTGGCGCTCATTTTCGTTTCACGAGCAGCCTCGGCAGATGTGCTGAAGATTGTGGTGGATGACGCCATTCACCCAATTATTACAGAACGCATTGCACGCGCCATTGATGAAGCAAATCGCATTCACGCTGACGCTGTCTTGATTGAGCTCCGCACTCCGGGCGGATTGGTGAGTGAAACAATGGAAATCACTCATGAAATTTTGTCCTCGCCTGTGCCGGTGATTGTGTACGTTACACCTGCAGGAAACAGAGCGGCCTCCGCGGGCTTTTATATTTTGGAGTCGGCTGACGTTGCGGCCATGGCGCCGGGGACGAATACCGGTGCAGCACATCCGGTGCTCGCTGGAACAACCATGGATCCCGTAATGAAAGAAAAGCTGGAAAACGATGCAGCGGCCCATCTACGCTCCTATTCAGGCAAACGTGGACGCAATGTTGAAGTCGCTGAGAGTGCGGTGCGGCAGTCCAAGTCTTTCAGCGCCGATGAAGCCCTGTCTCTGCATCTGATCGACTACGTTGCGAAAGACCAGGACGATCTTTTTCGCCAGCTTGAGGGCAAGACCATCACTCGTTTTGATGGAACAAAAACGGTGCTTCACGTTGCCGGCAAACCGGTCCATCTCTTTGAGATGACGCTGCGGCAGAGCATTCTTACATTTCTCATCAACCCCAGCATTAGCTTCCTTATCTTCGCGCTGGGTTTGCTTTGTATCTATTTCGAATTTAACCATCCCGGCGCGATTCTCCCGGGCGTCGTCGGCTTTGTGGCAGTTTCAATTTCACTCTACACCTTGAATCTACTGCCTCTGCGCTCCATGGCCGTGGTGCTCATCGTTGCGGCATTCGGAATGTTTCTTCTGGAAGCCAAGCTTCAGGCCCACGGCCTGGTTGCTACAGGAGGAATTGTGCTCATGGTGTTGGGTGCTCTCCTGCTGGTGGATGGTCCAATCCCAGAAATGCGTGTAAAACTCTGGGCAGCCCTGGCTGTGGCGATTCCCCTGGGAGCCATCACTGTCTTTCTTATGTCGATTGCCATGAAGGCGCGGCGGAATAAAGTTGTTACTGGCGAGCAAGGGATGATCGGCGAGGTGGGGATTGTCTGTGCTGCGCTCATGCCGCTGGGAAAAGTTTTTGTCCACGGTGAACTCTGGGACGCCATTGCCCCGGCCCACGTTGAAGCTGGCGCAAAAGTGGTGGTGCGCAGAGTTGAAAACCTTGTGCTCTATGTGGATCCTGTACGTGAGCCCGTTGCGCAAGCGCCGGTTCATGCCTGATCTTTTTGCTATAGGTTTTGCGTTTGAAAACTTTGCTTTTAAGAACTATGTACCATAGAATCCGTTCGAATTCGTACCTGGGCCACTGGAGGCGCTGTGATTCCTGTTCTGGTTGTGATTGTTGTTGTTATTCTGTATGCCCTTAACTGCATCAAGATTCTGCGTGAGTATGAGCGCGGCGTAATCTTCTCACTTGGCCGCCTGGCCCAGGAACCTAAAGGTCCTGGCCTGATCTTTGTCTTTGCGCCGGTGCAGAAGATTGTCCGCATTGACCTGCGCCAGCAGGCGCTGGAAGTGCCGCCGCAGGATATCATCACCCGCGATAACGTCACCCTGAAAGTAAACGCCGTGATCTATTGGCGCGTAGTCAACGCTCCGCAGGCCGTGGTGCAGGTGCAAAACTATTATTGGCAGACACAGCAATTTGCCCAGACTACCTTGCGCTCAGTGCTGGGTGAAGTGGAGCTCGACGAACTGCTGGCTCATCGTGACAAGCTGAATGAGCGCATACAGAGCATTCTCGACCAGCATACCGCGCCGTATGGCGTGAAGGTATCGAACGTGGAAGTGAAGCAGGTTGATCTTCCTGAATCCATGCTTCGCGCCATGGCCAAGCAGGCCGAGGCTGAGCGTGAAAAGCGCTCCAAGATCATCAACGCCGAAGGCGAGTTCGCCGC
>DASZMF010000446.1:0-2969 GCA_035552035.1 Candidatus Angelobacter sp. | reverse complement strand
AAAGCCTTGCAGGCCATCGCACCTGTTCTCAAGCATAACTATCGCGGCAGTATTGTGGAGCGTCACCACGTCCACAAAAAAGATAAGCCCTCTGGATCAGCCATAACCATCCAGAAAATTCTTGAGTCGGGCTCCGGAGAGAAAGTTGAGGTCGCTTCTGTCCGCGAAGGTGAGACCGTGGGCATGCATCTTGTAATGATGGATTCCCCGACTGACACCATACTCTTCACGCACGACGCCAAGTCACGCGTAGGCTTCGCAGAAGGCGCAGTCCGCGCCGCTGAATGGATCAAAGGCAAGACGGGGTTTTACGAGTTCCCGGAGATCGTGGACCAACTCTAATACAAGTCACCACGCACTCCAGCTTCAAACTGGCAGACCATTTTGGAACTGCACTCATACTATATTCGCGAATCATATTGATATCTAACACTCACCTACACTAGGCTCATCGCATCGCTTACCAAGGCGATCAAGGAGACCTAAATGTCAGACTATATTAAAGCTGGATATCGATTAGCTGTATTGTTGGTACTAGTGTTTGCTGCTATGTCCCTGACGGCGCGGCGCGCCTCAGCTATCGATGATACCTGTCAACTAGCATGCTTTCATACTGAGGAATCATGTTTCAACAACATTTGCCAGGGACTTGCCCACCCATTGCAACAGGGCTGCAGGGAAGAATGCATTGCCGAGTACAATGACTGTTTCGCCAGTTGCCCATAGAAATATTTTTAGACTCTTTAATCCAAAAGCAGGATTGTCCGCTTAGCTGAATCGCAGTATCACCTATCGTGATTCAAAATTATTTTTAAAATCACGAATGGCAGGTCAGAGGATGAAGCCCAGTACCAGTTCGTCACGACCTGCCATTCAATTTACCCACTTCTCTTGAGCTTTCCCGAACATCTGAAAAATCAGAAACATTCGTAAAATTACCGTACCCTCGATGCAGTGAAACTTTATCTGGCCTCTGTGTTCCTCTGTGCCCTTTGCGGTTAAGTTTTGTTATTCTAGTTCAACCATGAATCTTCAAGGCTGCGGCACCGCGCTCATTACCCCATTTAAGCAAGACCAGAGTCTCGACGAAAAAGCGCTTCGTGCGCTCGTCGAGTGGCAGATCAGCTCAGGCATACACTTTCTTGTTCCCTGTGGGACCACAGGCGAAACGCCGACGCTGACCAAAGACGAATGGCTGCGCGTGATCGATATCACGATTGATGTTGCGGGCGGCCGCGTACCGATCGTCGCCGGAGCAACATCCAACTGCACCGCAGAAGCCGTCGATAAAGCGCGTGAACTGAATCGGCGCAAAGGCGTCGACGCAATCCTGACCGCCTCACCTTACTACAACAAGCCCACGCAGGAAGGTCAGTATCAGCACTTTAAGGCCATTGCAGAAGCCGTGGACAAGCCAATTGTGCTCTATAGCGTGCAGGGCCGCACCGCCGCCAACATTGAGCCTGCCACGTTGGGCCGGCTGGCGAAGATTCCGAACATCATTGCCGTAAAAGAAGCCAGCGGCAACATCAGCCAGATTGCTGAGGTCTTCAACCATGTGCCGGAAAGCTTCCTCGTCTTCTCCGGTGACGACGCCGTCACGCTGCCGGTGATCGCCCTGGGTGGCGTAGGAATTATTTCTGTCTGCTCCAATGAAATTCCCAAAGAGATGTCTGAGCTGGCCGCGGCCGCGCTCAAGAATGACTGGAACAAGGCACGTCGCATTCAGCGCCAGTTCCATCCTCTGATGCAGGCCAATTTCCTGGAATCAAATCCCATGCCCGCAAAAGCCGTGCTGGCCATGATGGGACGCATTGAAGAAGTTCTGCGGCTGCCCATGTTGCCCGTTAAGGCTGAGACGCGGGCCAAGCTGGAGAAGCTGGCCAGCGAATTGGGACTGTTACAGATCCACGCCTCAGTTTCTGATTTGTAATCCGCAAGCCTGTTGAATCTGGTCAAAACTGAATTGCTAAAAAATTGAGCGGCCGCGCCGATTAACGCAGCCGCTCTTTTATAACCTTCAGACACGGTCGCCGACGCAAGGAGTTCCATCGGCCATCCGCGTCTCAAGGTTACCCACCTTGGAGATACATCCCTATACATAGATCGCAGGCCGCGCCATTTTATGCGCGCATTTTTTACTTTTTTGGCGCTGATTTTGGGCCGGCATTGAACCCGCGCCAGCCTGAGAGTTACTATCCCGTCAGAGGCGTCCATGCTCAATACCGCAAAGATCATTGCTTTTGTTCCAATTCGGGATTCCCAAAAATCACGGCCCTTTTATGAAGGCGCGCTCGGGCTGCGTTTTGTCAGCGACGATCCGTTTGCCCTGGTCATGGAATCCAACGGCACCATGGTCCGGCTGGCCAAGACGCCAAACTTTACTCCGGCTGGATTCACCGTGATGGGCTGGGAAGTCGCAAAGATAGAAGAGGAAGTAGCAGTATTGCAGAAAAAAGGCGTGACCTTTGAAAAATTCCCCGGACTCGAGCAAGACGCATCCGGCATCTGGGCCGCTCCCGGCGGAGCAAAAGTGGCATGGTTCAAAGATCCTGACGCGAATATCCTGTCGCTGTCACAGCACGTTTAAGCGCCGATAGCCAGTTCAGTTGCGCCCTGTAATATCCTCCCATAGAGCAGCGTGTATCCATCCGCCATTTTGGCACTGCTGAAATTTTCTTGCGCATACACTCTGCACGCAGCATGACTGATTGATCCAATGCGACTGCAAGCTTCTACCGCGCCGCTGAGATCATCCGCTAGAAAACCTGTCACGCCATCTTTTACGACATTCGGCAACGCGCCGCGACTAAATGCAATCACCGGTGTTCCTGAAGCCGCAGCTTCCATGGCGACCAATGAACTCGTCTCCTCGGCAAGGCTGGTAATCAGCAAAGCCTGTGCTTCCTGCAGGAGCTTGCGCTTGATTTCAAATGAAGGCGAAGCGATGAACGTGGCGTTTGGAACCG
>DASZMF010000445.1:0-6457 GCA_035552035.1 Candidatus Angelobacter sp. | reverse complement strand
GGCTTTGCTTCCAGACGGACAAAAAGTGCTGTTGAAACCATTATGTTGCTCCTTTCGCGAGCTTGGCTGTCTCTCTTGATGAGGACAGCTGACGCCATCTTGTCTGATGCGCCAACACATACAATGTTACGCTGATACCGCCGAATCGGTGCGGAATTGACTGTTAATTTTCAGTAAGCGGAGATATGCCCTGAGGCTTGCACGGTATCTTGCAATGTGAGTCTCGCGTCAAAGTTCAAAGTGCAAAAGCCTCAGCGCAAACCTATCTTGCCGCTGAACTCTTGAGCGGATACGCAGCAGCGCCAGGCAGACGGCCCGCAACTTTCAAGACCTTAACGCCAGGGTGAAGATCGCCGGTTGAAACCAGTGCGATGCCGCCAGCTTCTTTGCTTACCGTTGCCACCTGCATGCCATTGGAAACCACCGCAATCGGCTCGCGGCTCTGTTGTTTCTTCCTCCAGTATTGCTGGAATTGCATTTCGGTCATGTGCACAATACTGCGGAGCAGCACATCGCGTTCACGCGCACTGGGCGCACGGACAATGGGAACTATCTGCGTACCGTCTTTCCAGAATTGCTGTGTGCCAAGAAAAATGTTGCGCAGCTCAGCCAGAGAAATGGAGCGGACAGAATTTCCTGGATTCACAACTACGGCAATACTGGTTTCGCGGGCAGAGAGCAGAGCTGGCATGAACGCAACAACAAGAATCGCACAGGCGATCACTAGCTTTCGCAAGCTCAACATTTTTACCTCCCAAAAGAAAAACGGAGCCGTGAGGCGCCATCACCTCGACGGCTCCGTTCCAGTTTGCTATTTCCAGTATTGGTCGCGCAGTTCGGTCTGTCTGTTGACCAGCGGAATTTCCTGGCCTTGAATGAAGACGTGCTTCACGTCTGTCTTCACGTCCAGCGGATCTCCGTTGGCCACCACCACGTTGCCCATTTTGCCAACTTCCAGCGAGCCCAGGTCTTTGTCCACGCCCCAGATTTGCGCGGGATTAATGGTCAGGGCCTTGAGCGCCTCTTCCGGTGACAAGCCAAAGCCGACGGCGTATCCGGCGGCGTAAGGCAGGTTGCGGGAGTTGTGTGCGTCATACGAGGCAAACGCTATCTTTACGCCACGCTTGGCCAGTTGCGCCGGCATGCTGAAGACTGCGTCATAGCGCTCGTCGTCTTTTGGCTGTTCATAGATTGGCCCCACGATCACGGGTAGCCCTGTAGCGGCAATCTTATCCAGCAAGGATGCCGAGTGCGTTACATGGTTGAGAATCACTTTCAGGTGAAACTCATTGGCCAGGTCCAGCGCGGTGAGAAGATCGTTGGGCTGTTCCACGGCCAGCACCACCGGCTTTTTGCCATGCAGATAAGGCAGCAGAGCTTCCAGTTTCAGGTCGCGCTTGGGCGGAGTGCCGGGACCTTTTTCTTTTTCCTTCCCGTCTTTATCTTTAGCGTCTTTGTCTTTCTCGTCGCCACCGGCAGATTTTTTCTTGTCATAGGCAATCAGCTTCTGATCATAGTCCTGCGCGTCGATAAACGCCTGGCGCAACTGTGTGGCCATGCCCATGCGTGTAAAAGGATATTTGGCTGACTCAAAGCTTTGGTTGCGGCGTTGTGCGCCGGTAAAGTTGAGCGGCATGGCAATATCGCGGACCGTCAACATCTCCGTGGCTGAAGCACCGGCCAGTTGGATGAATGAATCCTGGCCGGGCAGCGTGTCACCGCCGCCAGGAGCAACAATGGCATTGGTAATGCCGTTAATGCGGGTGACGGGAATCAGCGCAGTCTCTGCATGAAACGCGTCATATACGTGCATGTGAGGCATAATTTCATCGCTGGCTTCCAACTCGTCGTTGGTCATGCGATCAGCGGAAATTTCCGTGAGTCCCAGGTGCGTTTCTGAATCAATCAAGCCGGGATAAACCGTCATCCCCGTTACATCAATTACTTTTGCGGTGGCAGGGATGGCGGTTCCTGCGCCGCCGATGGCGGTGATTTTTCCGTTTTGCATTACCACTACGCCGTTTTCAATCACGCCATGGGTAATGGTGAGCAGTTTGCCACCTTTGAGCGCAATAGTTTCATTCATCGCCACTGCGATATTCATTTTGTGATCGCCGGCAACAGGTGCTGGTTTCGGTTTTTTGGTTTGTGCGCCAACAGTCGCTACAAGGGCTAGAGCGATAATAAGTTTCTTCAACATGATTACTGGACCTCCTTGTAGTGTGTAAGACCAAGCCCAGGCAATGAGCGGTCAAAGTAAACGTCGCCATCAATCAAAACTTTATCTACCAACGCCGCGGACGAAAGCGGATAGCTGTTCCAGATCGAGATATCAGCGTCTTTGCCCACGTCAATCGAGCCCACGCGATTGTCCACGCCAATGATCCATGCCGGATTCAGCGTAATGGCCTTCAACGCTTCTTCTTCCGTCATGCCATAGTGCATGATCTTACCGGCTTCCTGGTTCAGGCGGCGGGTCACGTCTTCAGAGTCGCTCTTGAGCGCAACGCGCACGCCGTTGTGCGCCGCGATGACGGCGTTCCACGGAATGCCGTCCCAGCCTTCATACTTAAAGCCCCACCAGTCTGGCCAGGTGGCAATGGCCACGCCTTCAGCGGCAATCTTGTCCGCAACTTTGTAAGCTTCCAGTGCGTGATGGAAGGCGCGAACCTTGTAGCCAAATTCCTTCGCCAGCGCCATCTCGGTAAGGAATTCATCCGCGCGATAGCAATGGATCTGCACCAGCAGCTTGCCGCGCAGAATATCCGCCAGGGCTTCCAACTTCAGGTCTTTCTTGGGCGCGGTGGCGTCTTTGTCGCCCTTTTTTACCTTGGCGTCGTATTCGTCCCAGGTGTGCATGTATTCGCGCGCTTCAATAAAGGCTGCGCGCATTACTTCAAAGTTGCCCATGCGGGTGGAAGGCAGTCCGCCTTTGCTGCCATAAACGCGCTTGGGATTTTCACCGCTGGCAAACTTAATAGATTGCGGCGCTCCGGGGAAAATTATCTCTTCTTTGCCCAGCCCATACTTGTGTTTGATGACCACGGCCTGGCCGCCAATCATGTTGGCGGAGCCATGCAGCAAGAGCGACGTGGTTACGCCGCCGGCCAGCGCGCGATAGATGGCTTTGTCACTGTAGTCGAGCGCGTCGCGCATCATCATATGCGGCGTGATGGGGCTGGTGGGCTCATTCACATCGTCAGAGAGTGCAATGTGTGAGTGTGAATCGATGAGTCCCGGCATAACGAACTTGCCGGTGGCATCAATCACCGTGGCATTCGCCGGCGCGTTCACGGTTTGCCCTACGGCGGCAATTTTTCCATCGTGAATGTAGATGCTGCCATTTTCAATCTTGCCGTGGGTCACAGTGAGGATGGTCCCACCTTTAATGACCACATCATTGTGAAAAGCCGGTGTCTGCTGGGTGTTTGAAGGCTGCTGTGCAAAGGCAAAACTGCTCAGCGCCAGAAACAAGGTCAGCAGCATCACTCGGTAAAGATAAGAGCGACGCGCCATGTTTGAACTCCTGGAGAGGATTGAGAGAACCCGCGATTCTATGAGAGCAGATTGCAATTGGCAAATAGCAAATCGCAGCGTGCATTTCGTCCCACTCTTGCGCAGATTGGCGACGAAAAGATTTGTGAGATGGCTGAAAAGCCGTGTTTTGTTAAAGTAAGCGCATGCGAGCCGTGGTGCAGAGAGTAAAGCGTTGCCGCGTTACTGTGGATGGGAACACCACGGGCGAGATTGGCCCTGGCCTGCTTGTGCTGCTGGGCGTGAGCAAAACCGACACTGAAGCCGCAGCGGATTATCTGGTAGAGAAAATCATTGGCCTGCGGATTTTTGAAGACGCAGAAGAGAAGATGAATCTTTCCGTGCAGGACTCTGGTGGCGCAGTGCTGGTGGTTTCACAATTCACCTTGTACGGCGACGTGCGCCGCGGCAAGCGGCCATCATTCGACGCAGCCGCCAGACCCGAAGATGCTAAGCGACTGTATGAATATTTTGTCGCCCGCGTGCGAGCTGCAGGTTTGCCCTGCGAGACTGGACAATTCCAAGCCATGATGGAAGTTGAACTGGTGAACTCCGGTCCGGTGACGATACTGCTGGATTCGGAGAAGCTGTTTTAACGCTCACGTATTGTCCGCCCCCTCTGATGGCGTTCGGCGCGGACGAACGGACGCGAAGATTTCTGCCCTAACGCTCTTCACCGCTGAAATGGATATTCATTGATCCAGTGGAAGCCGCGATTCACCAGCGTAAATTTATCGCGATCTAAAAGCTTTAACTTCATTTGAACCTGATGGCCATCGATGGAACCATTCAGAGCAAGTTCGTCCGTTGCGGGGCGGCTGTAGGTGAAGTTGGCCTTCCAGTTTTTATCTGAAGCCTTGGTCAGCGCAAGGGTTTTGTCTTTGTCATTGATCGCAGATCCAAAGCCGGTGAAACTGTCGTCGGGGCGCTGGAAACTTGCAAAAGACTGGAAGTCAAAGACGATCCTGCGCCAGCGATCTTTGTCGGTGGACAGCGGCGGATGAATCTGGCCGTCAATCGTCATCTCCTCAACGTTCCAGATGCCGTAGAGCGAAGACTTGGGACGCCCTCCGCCATATTGGCGCCAGCCATCGATCCCTGAATAGATACCCATTCCTATCAGGTACAAGCCAAACGCAACCTGCAAGAATACGGCTATGCGATTCGCGCGCGAAGAGCGGAATAATGGCGTTTGTTGAGAGGAAGCAACGATTCGATCAGTAAAGAAGAAGTCGAGCAGGCGGCGAATGTCTGGCGCCAGGAGAAAAAGAGAGAACAGCAGCAGGTGGAAGGAAAAGAGTTTTACCGGCACATCATAGGTCATATTCAGCGTGAAGACCTGGATCATGTCCGCCAGGCAGACCAGCGCGCCAAGCGTTGTGGTGCGGGGCATGAGCAGCAGAATGCCGCCCAGAGTTTCAGCGCAGCCGCTAAAAATTTCATACGAATGGGAAGCTCCTACTGACGACCAGAGGACCGCCATGGGAGAAAAATTGCCGTAGGGCTCAAGCAGGCGTGTGAGATAAGGGAATGGCATTTGCAGCGGAATGGCCTTGGCAAGACCATAAAGAAACATTTCCGAGGCCAGCATGAAACGCATTGCCAGCCGGAACCACTTGTGGAACGTAACGTAGTTTTCCCGGCGACGGTCGAGAATGGACAACACACAGGTAATCGCCGCTGCAATGACCAGCAGGCAAAAAGCAAGCACCCAGTCAAATGTTTTGTCGCCACTACCGCTGCCGGTGTAAACAAGCTCGCGCTTCACGCGGAATATATGCGCGGCAGTCCAGAAAGTCATGGGCCGAAAAGGCCAGTAAGCGGAGAACTCTGGAATATTTACCTTGGGGATGAGAAACAGTCCGCCAAAAATTTGATTGCTCAGACTGAAGAGCGTGAAGTAGGTAACAAAAAATCTGAAGGCAATCCGGAGACCAAGGCTCCAGTGTTCCGCTTGCGCGATAGATTTTTCTTCTACAATCGCTGGGGATTCCGCCCGCTGCACTGCTGCCGCCGATAAAGCAACTTGA
Source organism: Candidatus Angelobacter sp. (assembly GCA_035552035.1). Lineage (GTDB taxonomy): Bacteria > Acidobacteriota > Terriglobia > Terriglobales > Acidobacteriaceae > Angelobacter. Next base: position 893 of record DASZMF010000445.1, on the reverse strand, counting down.
GCATGGTCTGCCAAAACAACACCTCCGGACACTGGGTCGACTGAACTGGGACGAATGTACACCTGGATTTTACTGTTAAAAAATTATTGTTATTATGCCATCCCGCAGCTTGCAAATCCTGTGTAAATCGAGTTGGCCGGCAATTTTTCTGGCAACGATTGACGGCACTGTGTACCATGTCTCACGCCATGAAATATTTCATACTCATTTGCCTGCTTACCGCTGCAAGCTTTGCTCAAACCCGTCTCAGCGCTGGGGACGAAACGCAGCAACTGCTGCAGTCGCTGGCAGATGCTCCGGGCCCATCTGGCTTTGAAGAGCCTGTGCGCAAGATCATGGTGGAGCACATGAAGCCGCTCGCGGACAAACTCAGCTATGACGGCCTGGGCTCTGTGATTGCCGTGCAGGGCGCAAGCGGCCCACGCATTATGGTGGACGCGCACATGGACGAGCTGGGCGGAGTGGTGCGCCGCGTGACGAATGACGGCTATCTCACCATGCAGATGCTTGGCGGCTGGCTTGATCAGGCGCTGGTGGATCAGCGCTGGGTCATCATTGGCTCTAAGGGGCCCATCCATGCCATCACGGGCATTCGCGATATTCATATTGTGCCGGCGGAAGAGCGCACCAAGGTCTATCCACGCGAGTGGGTCTTTCTTGATGTGGGCGCGAAGAACGCCGCTGAAGCTGCGGCCATGGGGCTGGAGCCTGGCGATCCGGTGGTGCCAGACGCACCTTTTACCGTGCTGAACGGCACACAGAATTATCTGGGAAAAGGCTGGGACGACCGCGTAGGCTGCGCCGTGGTGCTTGAGGGCATGAAGCGGATGGCGCACATGCCGCATGCGAACCAGATTTTCTGGGTGGCGACGGTGCAGGAAGAAATTGGACTG
>DASZMF010000444.1:0-2034 GCA_035552035.1 Candidatus Angelobacter sp. | reverse complement strand
GAAGGCCAGGCCAGCGTTTTCGCTACCGAAGATGGCCCATGCTATCGCTGCCTGTATCCCGAACCGCCACCGCCCGGCCTCGTACCTTCCTGCGCAGAGGGCGGCGTGCTCGGCATTCTTCCCGGCCTCGTCGGTGTGATGCAGGCCACCGAAGTCATCAAACTGATTCTCGGCATCGGCGATCCGCTGATCGGCCGCCTTTTGCTCATCGACGCCCTGGGGATGAAGTTCCGCGAACTCAAGCTGCGCAAGAATCCTGAGTGCGTGGTTTGCGGAACCAACCCGACTGTGACTAAACTCATTGATTATGAAGAGTTCTGCGGACTGCGCGGCCAGGAGAAACCGGTGAGCAACGGCGTGCCAGAAATTACTGTGGAAGAATTAAAGCAGCGTCTCGACGCGAAAGAGGACTTTGTCCTGCTGGATGTGCGCGAGCCGCATGAATACAACATTTGCAATCTCAACGGCGTGCTGATCCCGTTGAACGACCTGCCGCGGCGCATAAGTGAACTGGACCCTGATAAAGAGATGGTGATTCATTGCCGCTCTGGCGCTCGCAGTGCGCGGGCCGTGGGCTTTCTGCAACAGGCCGGTTTCACCAAGACCAAGAACCTGGCTGGCGGAATCCTGGCTTGGGCTGACCGTATTGATCCCAACATGCCGAAATACTAACGGCTGCCCAATCTCAGAAGGCGAACGACTGCATGATCCATGTCGTTCGCTTTTGCTTTTGGCTTTCAGCTTTTAACTTAGCTTTACCAGGGGCACTCCACTAAACCGGAGGCTCTTCTTCCTTGGTGTCAACAATTTCTTCGTCCCGGGGAGGCAGCTCAACGTCTTCCATCTGCTTCTTGCGGGTTTTATTATTCAGCTCGTCACGGCGCTCTTTGGATTGCCGGATCACTTCAGCAAAGCGGTTCTTCGATTCATCCAACGGCTGTTTCTTATCCATCTAATAAGCATACACCTCAACCCACGGCAAAGAAAAAGGCCGCCTTCCGGAAAGCTGCCTGCTCCCTGGGGAAGAGCTACGTAAAATACGCGATGCCTATCTTTCCTGCTGGAATAGATAGCGGCCTTTGAATTTTTCGCAGATGGATTCTGCGACCTGCAAAAACGCGCGCGCTGCGTGGGAGAGCTGTCCGCCTTTGCGATAGACCAGCCTCAACTTGCGCTCCAGCTTCAACTCCTTCACTGCGACTGCAACCAACTCGCCGCGCTTTAATTCCGGCGCTACGGCAATCCCCGGAACCAGCGCCACGCCATTGCCAGATGCAACAAAAAGTTTAATGGCTTCAATCGTCGGCATTTCCACGCCGATATTCAGAGGTGTCTTGTGCCGCTTGAATGCCTCCTGCACTTTTAATCGATAAGGCGAGACCACATTGTGCGCCACGAATGATTCAGCACCCAGCTGGCGTATGCTCACGCTCTTTGCTTTCGCCAGTGGATGACGAGGTGGAACCACAAACGTTAACTGATCACAGAACACGGTGATCGACTGCAACTGCGAACTTTCCGGACGGAAAGAGAGTACGCCAAGTTCAACGGTATGAGCGGCCAACTGGTCAGTAATGGAGCTAGCCAGTGACCGATGCACCGCAATCTTGATCATGGGACAGAAACGGCGAAACTCTTCGAGAACAGGAAGCAGATAGAGCGCGGTAAATTCATTCGCGGCAATGGCCAGTGTGCCGCGCTGAAACTGGCGCAGCTCTTCCATGGACGCACGCGCTTCACGTCGCAGATTCAGCAGCTTCTGCGCGTACTCTTCCAGGACTTTGCCGGCATCAGTGAGCATGCCATCGCGCGAGGAGCGATCAAACAGCGGCTCGCCGATTTCCTCTTCCAGTTTGCGCACCATCTGGCTGACGGCAGGCTGCGTGCGGTGCACCTGCGTGGCGGCAGCGGAAAAGCTGCCAGTCTGGGCCACGGCCAGAAATGTTTCCAGTTGAAAGAAATCCATCGGTTTACTTGTCTCCTGAATGTATGTCCGGAAATAGCCTGGCCAAATATTCTGGCTTATACAATAAG
>DASZMF010000443.1:0-7073 GCA_035552035.1 Candidatus Angelobacter sp. | reverse complement strand
TCTCCAAAGGTATAGGTAGCAAATGAACTGCAAGTTTTCACCCAGAACATCCCTCGTGTTCATCCTCCTCTTGACGATGGCTGCAGCCAATACAGCCTTCGCGCAACAATTTAGCCCTGCGTCGATTACCGCAGACCAGGTTGAAGCTTTTGCCGTAACCCCGGATGCCACCGCGCATTTCACTTGCGAACTCCGCAAATTCGATGAATCACAAGGCCTCTTCTGCTACGGGCCTGCCGCCATTCGCGCCGCTTATGGCGTGGACAAACTCATCGCCGCTGGATTTGACGGCACGGGCCAGACCATTGTGATTATCGATGCATTTGGCAGCCCGACAATTGACGCCGATCTCGCAGACTTTGACGCGCTCTTTGGAATTCCTGCGCCACCTTCGTTCCAGCAGATCCACATGCCGGGCAGTACGCCATTTGATCCGACCAACGCAGACCAGCGCGGCTGGGCAGGTGAAATCGCACTGGACGTGCAATGGTCACACGCTATCGCACCGGGAGCCAGAATTATTCTGGTGTCGGCAGCCAGCGATCTTTTTGCTGACCTGCTAGCCGCGCAAAACTTCGCCATTGATAACCGGCTGGGCAACGTAATCTCGGAAAGCTTTGGCGCGTCAGAGCTTGGTTTAGGAGCAAGCCCGGATGGACTGGCGATCATCGCTGCCAACGAGCAAAGCTACAAAAACGCGGGCAAAGCCAAGATCGGAACGTTCGTCTCCGCTGGTGATAACGGCGTAGCCGGACGCTTCAACGGCGTTGTGCAGCGCGTTCCGCAATATCCCGCGACCTCATCTTTTGTCACCACGGTTGGCGGCACCAATCTTTTCTTTGGCAGCACCACGGCCGCGAATCCGAATGGCGTTTACCAGGGAGAAGTTGTCTGGAATGATGGTTTCGGTGCGGGCGGCGGAGGCATCAGCTCGTTGTTTGAACTGCCCAACTTCCAGCAGCACCTGCCCAAAGCAACTCTGGCGACGCTGAGCGCACACCGCGGCTATCCGGATATCGCTTACAACGCAGGCGTGGTTGGCGGCGTTCTGGTGCATGAAGGCGTTTCCGCACCGGCTCCCACCAGCTTCTTCCTGGTCGGCGGCACCAGCGCAGGCGCTCCACAGTGGGCAGCTCTGGCCAGCATTGCCAATCAGGTTGCAGGACATCCTCTGGGCCTGCTCAACCAGCGCATTTACAAGCTGGGCAGAACAGGCGCACTTACCAGCTTGCTGCATGACGTAACCATTGGCGACAACGGCTTTGCCGGCGTCACCGGCTTCCTGGCTGGCCCTAACTGGGACCTGTCAACAGGCTGGGGCACACCCAATGTTGGATTCGTTCAGGCAATTGCCGCCGATGACGACGACGCGAACGACAACTAAAATATTGGCTTAGGAAATTACGCTAATTACAAACAGGTCCCCGTGAAATCATTTGCGGGGGCCTGTTCTCTTTGGGGGAAGAAAGTATTTGGGGAAGAAAGTACGTGGGGTTCACCGCCAGCGACTTGATTTGCGTTCGAGAAAAATAGCTCGTGATTGCCAATGATTTCGCCTTGGCAAACCACTGTAAACAAAAATGCAAAAAAGATGCATACGCCCTACTGAAGTATCGTAATCCGACCCTACTAGGTAAAGATTTTTTCAGCAAAACAATCAATGCTGCCGGACTGTAGCCATATACTCTCTTCAGCCTGCAACTCTGTTGAGCTTCCATTCGTGGAAGTCGACCGTCTCTTTCCGTTTCTTAACTTGTTGTCTCTAACTTTTCTTAACCTTCATCCATTCCGGAGGATTTCTTGAAACATTTAGTACTGCGCTCTTCCCTCGCAGCGGCTGTATTGCTGCTCAGTTTTTCATTTTCGGCTTATGCCACTGACAATAATGGACGGTCAAAAGGCCACGTCATGATTCCCCAGTCCAGTGTGCAGAAGCCTCAAGACATTGGCCAAACCGCCCGGACACACTTGCGGGTGTTTGTTCCTGCCGAGGGATTTCTTGGAAAAGCCGTGCAGCCGAGCGAGCTCCCTCCATTTCCCGGACTTCTTTTTGAGACGCCGGCATCTCTTGGCTGTGTCTATCGTCTTGTGCCCCATCCGGTACGGGGTTGCAATCCCAACGTAACCACAGAAAATCCCAGCGGCGGAGCAGGGGCCATCGCTTTGGTAGAAGCCTTTGACAATGCCACGGCAGCCAGTGACCTGGCCACTTTCTCAGCCCAGTTTGGATTGCCAGCCGCAAACATCACAGTTGTGTTTGCCAATGGCACCCGCCCCGGCAATGATCCCACCGGCGGATTTGAGATTGAGTCTGCCCTCGATATCGAATGGGCCCATGCCATGGCGCCGCACGCAAAAATATTTCTGGTGGAAGCGGCGAACAATAATCTGGTCAATCTGTTTAACGCTGTCACGGTCGCCAGCAATCTGGTTTCGGCGAATGGCGGCGGTGAGGTTTCCATGAGCTTTGGCAGCGGCGAATTTTCTCAGGAAACTTTGTTTGATTCAATCTTTACGACCCCGAACGTGGTTTATTTCGCCTCAGCTGGAGACAGCCCAGGACCGGAGTATCCGAGTGCTTCTCCCAATGTAATTTCTGCCGGCGGCACTACGGTCTCGCGCAATACTACGACCGGCGATTTCATTTTGGAAGATACCTGGCAGGATGCAGGTGGCGGACCTAGCCAGTTTGAGCCGCGGCCTGCTTTCCAGGACAGAGTGCGCCACATTGTTGGAGATTCCAGAGGCACGCCTGACTTTTCCTTCGACTCAAATCCAACCACGGGCGTCTGGGTGTTTGACAGCAATCCGGTACTTGGCGCCGGATGGTTTGTTGTGGGAGGAACCAGTGTTGCCTCTCCCTCGCTAGCGGGCATCGTGAACGCAGCCGGTGGCTTCCGTGCTTCCAGCCAGGCGGAAAACAACGAGTTGTATCGCCATATTTCTGAAGGTGATGTGTTCCGCGATATTACCTTTGGAAACTGCGGCCTGTCCGGTGGTGATTTTGCCATGAATGGATGGGACTTCTGCACAGGCGTGGGCACCACTCAGGGACTGCGTGATAAATAGTTAAGTCGGTTGTGTTATCTACATTTCAGATGAAATGTAAAACGTAACTGAACTTATAAACCACAAGCGGGGTCGAATCTGGCCCCGCTTTATTTGCCTGGACCGAACACCACTGATCATTTTCGCCACAATTGCAAAATTTGAACGAAAGAAAAGGCCCAGACCGTAAATGGTCTGGGCCTTTTTAGTCTTGCCCGATGCGGTGTTAGTTGCCGCCGCTGTTGCTGTTGTTCTTGACCTGCTTTACCAGCCGCTGGATAAAGGTTGGGCCGTTTGGAGTGCCCAGACCAGTCACGTTGTCCCAGCCATTGCCCACGGTCAAAGAGCTGTCCGTGCCAAAGGTGAGGTTGAACAGAGCGGTGGTGCCTTCTGCCAGTGAGCTCACAAAACTCCGAGTCGTAAACAACGGCTGCGAAATTTGGCTTGCACTCAGGTTCGTAACGCCAGTTGGAGTTGTGATCACACCAGTCACGTTGTTCGGTGAAGAGATCTGGCGGATATCGCTGATGGAATCGTCTTTCAGATCATAGAGCGTCTGCGCTGCCTGGCCGATGTTATGGCCGCCAGCCGCCTGTGCGCCGATGGTCCAAAGAGCTGTGAAGAGCGGGCAGGCAAGGCTGGTTCCGCCGATGCCTTCAACCACGGTTACATTGCGTCCACCCTGGCGAATGGTCTGAATAATTTCCACGCCAGTTTGCGGATCTGCCAGGAAGGAGATGTCCGGTTGTTGCCGGAAATCGCCGGGCTGGCTGCGCTGGAAGTGGGGCTTGGGGAATATCTGGCTGGCGCCGCCGCCGGCTCCGCCCACGAAACCCAGTCCATCGGCAACAGTGTTATCGGGGAAGGGGAAAGTTGCGCCGGAGTTCAACTGCTCCAGGTTCGTGCCCCAACCAGTCTGGAAGTTCAGAGTGTTGTCAGCATTCAGGAACAGGCTGGTGCCGCCCACGGATGTAGCGAAGACGGAGCCTGAAGGATAGCTTACGGTTGTGGTTCCCACGGGAACGCCAATGTTCAGCGCCTGTTCCGCGAGGTCAAAATCGCCATCATCGCCGGAGGAGTAGTTGACGGAAACGCCAGCCGCGGCGCCTTCCGCAAGAACAGCTTCGGTCTCAGCAAAGGTGCCATCATCAATCAGGTTTTCTTCGGCGCCATAGCTGTTGGAAATTGCCGGTCCCAGGTTGTGTTCAACGGCGAACTGGATCGAGGCATTCAGGTTATCGAATGAGTTGTCAGCGCCAAGCACCAGGGCGATTTTTGCTCCCGGAGCGACGGCGTGGGCCCACTCAACGTCCAGCGTGGTTTCCGTGGCAAAGCCGGCATTCTGCCGTACAGGAGCGCCGGTCACGTTTACGTTGAAGGTGGTAATCTGCGCTGCCGGCAGGCCGTACAGGCTATCGAACAGGGCTACGTCAGCAGCCAGAGTGGGTGAACCAAAGGCGTCGACGATCACGATTGTCTGCCCTGCACCAGTCAGACCCTGGGCATACAGAGCATTGAAGTTGTAAGCAGTAGCCAGTTCGCTGGGCTGATAAGCGCATCCGCCGTATTCCTGGCCGGTATAGGCAGCGGTGTTGACTCCGTCACTAACGGAAATCGTGCCATTGCCAACGAAGCACTGGGTCGGGAAAAAACGGCCATTCGGACTAACCGTTGCTGGGTCAATCACGATTGGATCGCGCGGTTTGCCGGAGGCATCGCGTGCTACCACGCTGTGCGGCTTGGCCATGACCTGGGTCAATCCGCTGATGGCGCTGACTACGGCGCCTACTGGCTCGTCAACGATTGGGTTCCTGACGTTGGCGCGAACCAGATTTCCATTCACCGCGAACTGATGAAGTTCGGTGTGGAATGCGTTCTGGATGTCGCCGATCGTGCCCTGAACTGTGATCGAGCGCCCGTCAGAGCTGATCACTTTCAGATTTTTTCCGGCGGCAAAATTCTGGACAGCTGTAATCGTCCCAGCGGTCGCACCGAACTGTGACTTGAACTGGTCAGGTGTGAGCCACTTCTGGAAATTCGGGGAAGAGGGATCATGAAGCTGTTGAATGAAGTCAGAAATTTGCTGCTGGCTCTGGCCTTGCAAGTGGAGCTTTACAGTAATGATCTGCGATGGATCAGCCTTGCCCATATCAGGGGCAGTTTGTGTGAACTTGGCTGTGTGGTTTGACATTTCGCGGGCCGATGCGGTCTGAGCCATGGGGAGGGCCAGAGTTAAAACAAGTAGCAACAGAACATAAGGAGACGACTGAGGGAGTTGCCTTTGCATTGAGTACCTCTTCTTTTCAAGTGCTGGAGCACAGACTGGGAAGCCCGGAAGATACTTCGGCCTGCAATTCTCAAGCAAGCTGCTGCATTTGTCGAGAGGATAAGTAAAAAAAATGATAAGAAGAGTAAGTACATCCCATCGCGCTACGATTTTTGCAGCTTGTAGGTGTAAAGCTTTGTAAAGTTCATGGTTCTGTCCCTTGATTAGTAGTGCAATGGTGCATGAATGCAGGGTTTGAGTGAATGCGATTTTTTTTGTGTAAATGAGTACGCGACTACCTAATGAGTGCAAAACTAATCTTCTTTCTAGTTTTACCTACTACATTTAAAGCTGACTTGGGTAACTAGAACTGACTTGTATCGCTACTGAATCATATTCAGAAAATGAGCAGAGAAATAAACGCAAAAAACAGAGACTCGGGTTTCTTGCGAGCGCCGAAGTCACTGAAAAATCCGAGAGCAACAAATCCCGATGACAAAATGTGGCAGCAGCATTTTTACCCGAGTGCGCAACGTCACGAAGGTATGTTGTACGTAAGTGGCTCCAAACCCCGTAAAATCAATGCTTTTTGCGCCTTTACGCATTTACAGCAAGGGCCAAAGAAAGGTATTTTTAGGCTGCACCAGCTTCTACTCTGGTGCCACCCAGGAGTAAATGCCAAGTTATGACGAAAGCAGCGCCCTTCTTTAAATTTGGAAGATTTGGAGCATTTGGAGCTTTTGCTCTCTGTGCCTTGATTGCCACCGGATACGGCCAGACACTCTCGCAAGGCGCCATTGAGAGAATGAACGATCATTCAGCCGTGGCTGCTGCCGCGGCCGCTTCAGGCAAGCCAGCCGCGCTACGGATGGCGCCAAAGGCATTGCTCTCTTCGTCGAATTTTCTGAAAGATTCCAAGACTCCGCAGGGAACTTCGCAGAGCTTCAGCACCAAGGGCAATCCCGGTGGATTGCCAGGGATCGACTCCGTTCCCAACTTTTCCCGTGCGTTCACCAGCCAGGGGCAGGTCTGGCCTTTTACCATGATTGGCAATGATCCTAAGTTGGGAAATCGTACGCGCCTTCCGGCAAAAATTCTTGCTGTGTCGCTCGAGCTCCAAAATGATGATCTTGTGACAACAACCAAAGTCCCGATTGCTCCCTTTGAAGAACGCACGTTGAATTCACCAAATTTTGAAGCCGCCGATTACGCGACCGGCGACGGATTACAGTATGCCGACGCGGTGCAGCGCGCGGAGTTTTTCCATTCCATGCAGCAGGACTGGCATACAGAGCTGCATCCGGTTGGGATTGTGGACCACATTACGCTGCAGATTCCCAGATTTACCACTGAGATTGTGAACGGCCAGCCCACGCAGGTGCGGACTTATTTCACCGGCACCGCAGACGATGGCAGCACGTTTGTCCTTCTGCTGGATGACTTCTTTAATGACGCTTTTTTCAACGCCGTAAGTGACCAGATTGGCGCGAACCATTTCTCAACGGACGCGCTGAACATTGTGCTTCTGCCCAACACTTTTCTTTTCTCTGAAGCGGAAGGGCCTGCAGGATCGCTGACCACGGGTTTCCACACGTTTCTTTTTGACGACAGCACGAACCCGGAGCCGGTCTGGATATCGATTTTTGCCAGCTGGATTTCTCCCGGACTGTTCGACGCCGGCATTGAAGACGTAACCTCGCTGAGCCACGAGATTGCCGAGTCCATTAACAATCCGTTCCTTATTAATACTGTTCCGGCG
>DASZMF010000442.1:0-3967 GCA_035552035.1 Candidatus Angelobacter sp. | reverse complement strand
AGTTCATTGCCACCGGATCAGGCCATGCGGTTTCTTTGCTGTCTTTTTCCGGTGTCAACATGGTGTAGGTCTTCGGATAGCGGAACGAAACGCCATACGTGCTATTGGTATAAGTTGCAATGGACGCGCGCTTGATCGTTTTCTTCTTCTCGATCACCGCTTCAACTTTGTTTTCCAGCTTGCTCTCTGAAGAGGTTTGCGGGATCACCGGATTGCCCATGCTCTGGCTCAGGCTGCTCTGGGTTGCAGAATTCACCGGCACGTTCTTGCTTTTGCTGCTTGAACAGCCGTTGAAGTCGAGTAAGAAGGCCAGTGCCATCACTGCTGTTGCAGCCGCAGTTGCCGCGCCGCCAATTACGCGTGCGCGCTTGGTTGAACTGCTCTGTATCGCGTTTGCTTCATACGCTTTTGGGTTAAATGATTTTGAGTTGCTGGTTTTTAGGTCAGAAGACTTAATATCAGAAGATTTTGGATCAGATGCTTTTGGGTTCGTCATGTTTGTTTCACCTCCGCTGCACTAGCAGCACACATCTCTATTGCATGAGGTGAACCAAACGTGAATCCACTGATTCTGCGCGGGTTAGCGCAATGGCGCGGCATTTTCTGCGTGGGCTCTAAAACACGCGTGTGTGCGCCCAGACACAGTCTCATCAGGCCAGGCGCACACAGAGAAACGAATTCTTTCAGCTAGAGTTGCTACTTCACTTTTTTCCAGACAACATCTTCATTATTTCTGCGGTCAATCGCCGACACAACTTTGCCGTCATCACCGGTGCCAAACAGCCAACGGCCTTCCACGCCTTTGCGGAAAAATATGTCTGAGCCTTCAGGAATCAGCTCCACCTTGGGGGCGCTCCCACGCTGTACATATAGATGGTCGCCTTCAAACGTGACCTCAGTCTTTCTCTCGCCCAGCTCGTATGTCCCGGCGTAGCCGGCAAACTTGCTCACATCAGCTTTTCCGGGCGCAGGGTCTTCGTAATAGCGCATCACCTGTGTCGCCACAATCTGCCACTGGCCTTTGCGGCGCATCCATGTATCAATCTGGTGGTAGCGCGCAGTGAGCTGCTGGCCAAAGATGACCTCAGTCTCATCGGCGTCATAGCTCAGAATGGCCACGTCATTTTCAATATGGCTCTGCGGCTTCACAATTTTGATAACGCCGGAATATCCCTTGGGCATGGGCTCAACATCTTTCAGCAATGCCGCCTTGTCCATGGTGCGGCCCTTCTCATCTGAGTAGAGTACGTCGTCAGCGTAGTATTTCTTGAACGGCTCCTGGTTTCCCGGAGGAACGGCGTCAAACATTTCCTGCGACCGGCGCACCAACTCGTCTTGCGTAATAGTTGGCTCATTCGCTGCGCCTTCATTCGCTGGACGCTTATTTGCCGCGCCATGCAGCGCTGCGGCAATTGCAGCCGTCAATAGAACAGCAATCAAGAATCTGGTTTTCACGGTGGACTCCCAAGAGAAAAGTGGATGTTCTAGGAGAATGTAACACTCATTTGGGTGCATCGATCAACGCTGGGATGAGATGCATTTCGCAGGGGACGAACGGCGCGAGCGAGACTGCAAAATGACAGGGGCAGTAGCCAAAAGCCAAAAAGCAATCGTGCTCGCAGCAATTGCCTATGAAAGATGCAGCCTGTCGCGCTGCCGACGGTCTGTCTGCGCGCACTTGATAATTTCTGCGATCATGTCCGCGTAAGAGCGTCCGGACTTTTTTGCCGCCATAAAAAATTCTGAATTGCTGGAGAGCCACGGATTGGGATTGGCTTCTATCAAATAGACCTCCCCTTTGTCGGTAAGGCGCATGTCGATACGTCCATAATCGCGCAGTTTTAGCACGCGATAGGCATTGAGCGCCGTTGAGCACAGCAAATCGTGCGTCTCTTCCTTTAGATCCTCCACCGGCGCAGATTTGGTGAGCTTATAAGCGTCGCTATCTTTCTCCCACTTTACTTCCATGCCGGCAACTTTGGGCATGCCTTCCGGCAGTTTGGATAAATCCAGCTCCACCAGCGGCAGCACTTCAGGATTTTGATTGCCCAGAATGCCCGCGTAAATTTCGCGGCCTTCAATATATTCTTCAATCAGCGCCGGAGAGTTGAACTCTTCCTGCACATAATGGATGCGCTCCATCAGCTCTTTCACGCTACCCACCACCGCGCCCTGGTCAATGCCCAGTGACCCATCTTCTGACACCGGCTTAACGATCAGCGGGAAAGAAATGTCCTGGGAGTGGTCCAGCTTGCCCTGATAGCAGGTGGCGAAATAAGGCGTGCGGATGTTATGAAACTGAAATAATTTTTTGGCGACGCCCTTGTCCTGCGCCAGATACAAACCCTGTGGCCCTGCGCCGGTATAAGGACGGCCAAGCAGATCCAGGAACGCGGCAACGTGCATTTCCATGGTGTCATCGCCGGCATACGATTCAATCAGGTTGAAATATAAGTCAGTTTCGTTGCGGGCCAGCGATGTTAGAGTCTTATCACCGCCATCCAGAACAAGATAGCTGGGCTCATGGCCGAGCTTCTCCAGGGCCTCAAAAATTTCTTCGCGGTCGTGCTTCTCTCTTTTTTTTACGCGCTTTTTGGCGCCGCGTTTTTTCTTTTTCTCTGGCTCCGGCGCAGCCTCTTCCTCTTCAAACCAGTTCTCGTAAAGCACCGTGATTTTTAATTTACTGTCCATATTGTTCCACCACAATTGTTCCGCTCATTCAATGCAGCTGATTACTTGGATGCCGTTGCATCAGGTCTGCACAAACTTTCCTCGTGTCACATAATTCATGGCCAAAGCTGTAGCGTACACCGTAATTTCCGTCAGATAATCTTTTTCCAGCTTCACGTCGGCCCGCAAGTCCATTTCACCCACGCGCGTTTCAATGGCTTCCATCAGCTTCTTGATCAAAGACCGGGGCACGCCGCTCCAGTACGTAAGTTTGTCGACGAGAGATTTATGATTTTCGCGCAGCAGTTCCACGGCTGGCCGCACGCCGGTTTTACGTTTGCGTCCTGCTTTAAAAATGTCCTGCAGATCAGCGTCAAGCAGTAGCTCGCCGGGTGACGGCTGTTCACTCATCGCTTCTTCATAAAACTCTGCGACCGTGGATTCCATTTCGTCCACGGTAATGTCGGTCCGTCCGCGTGGACGCACCGGATCAGTCTTGCCCAGCCGCCGGAAAGTTTTGTCCACGTAGCGCAGCTTTTCCAGCGCGCCCCAGCCTTTATATTTCTGGCGCCAGCGTGAGTTCGGCGTAAGCCACACGGCAAAGGTCTCAGAAAAATCCTCATCCGGATGTTTCTGCGCGTACCAGCCTTCCATGTGCCGCACAAAGCTCCGTGAAAAAGGGATTGGACGGTAGGCATCACGATACGGTTTGCGATACGGGCCAAAAATCTGTTTCCACTCCGGTGTTTTATGCAGCGCGTAAGCGTAGTTAATGGCGTGGCCGGCCTCATGCCGCAGATACATCATGATCTGGCGCGAGTCTTCCAGATCATTCATTTCTTTTTCCAGGCGCGACAGTTTGGGATCGGCCAGGTAAAACGGAATGCCGATGATAGGCTCGCCGGAAGGGCATCCCCATTCGTCTGTGAGGTAGCAGGCAGGGCGGAATTTTTTCAGGCCTTTGCGGTCGAGCTCGCGATAAAGCTGCTGCACAAAATGCTCCAGCGGAGACCCTTCCAACTTAAGGCCTAAGTCGCGAATGGGTTTTCCCAGGATTTCCTGGACTTCCGGCGGTGTTTTTTCAAAGGCGGCGCGCAAGCAGACTCCGCCTGAAGATTAGCACAGCCGCGCGAGCCGGAGCAGTGCCTTACGGGCATACCCCAGACGCCTAAAGGCGGTGCTCCCAAGGCTTGGGTACCACGGTTACAGGAAAGATGATTGCGCCAGGGCGAACCTTTAGAGACAATGAATCCGATGCGTAAATCATATTTTGCCCTTTATTCAATCGTATTGATCA
>DASZMF010000441.1:0-1835 GCA_035552035.1 Candidatus Angelobacter sp. | reverse complement strand
CAAATTCATTGCTGAGCCGGGCTGCCTGACCGACGCGAACGCAGTTGCCGCACCTGGCACTATCTGGTGTTTCTGGCATCGTGCGGTGCTGCCTGCAACGTATCGTTTTCGCAATCAGGGGCTGGCCGTGATGACCAGCCGCAGCTTTGACGGCGAATATATTGCCCGCATCATCCAGAAACTGGGTTTCATTGCAGTGCGCGGATCAAGCTCGCGCGGGGCCGTGGGAGCGCTGATCGGCATGCGCCAGCAGCTTGAGAGCGGTCACTCAGCGGTGTTCACCATTGATGGCCCGCGAGGCCCGCGTTATGTCGCCAAGCCCGGCGCAGTTTTGCTGGCCAAGAAAACCGGCGCGCCGATCAACTGTTTTTATGTGGCAGTGGAGCGGGCATGGATACTGAATTCCTGGGACCAGATGATTATCCCCAAACTGTTTTCCCGCGCAGTGATCTATGCCAGCAGCCCGATCTATGTTCCGGCGGATGCAACCGAGGAGCAGATGTCCGCGCTGCATCAGCAAATGCAGGAGACGCTGGAGCGGTGCAGATTGAAGGCGGAAGAAGCTTTGGAAAAGATCGGATGATCGGGTGACCTGGTGATCGGTCGATCTGGAAATACTCTAGGTTTCCCCGATCACTCGATCTCCGGATGGCCTTACTCTCCCATCCAGTCCCCAATCGGGCGCAGTGAAGGCATGTGGTCGCAGACAATTTTTACCGCTGCCATGATCGGCACAGCCAGGACTAGTCCCATGGCGCCCCATATGAATCCCCAGATCAACAATGAGATGGTCACCACCAGCGGATTCAGTTGCAGGCGGCTGCCCAGCACCTTGGGATAGAGCACGTTCATGGCAAGCAGATGAAGACCGAGCACGGTGCCGGCGATGATGATAAATCCGGTGTCGCCGACCACGCCCATGCCCGCGGCGAGCGGTGGCAGCATGGCCAGCGGAATGCCGAGATAAGGCATGAGGCTCAGGAATCCGCTGATGAAACCCAGGAAATAAAAGTAGGGAAGCCCGAGAAAGCCGAAGACCGCCATGCTGCACAGGCTCATAAAGAGCCCAATGGCGAAATTGCCGGCGATAAAACTTTTCATCATGGCGGAGATCCGGCCCAGGGTTACGTATGCAGTCGTTCGGTTTTCCGCGTTGAAGAGCTGGACTGACTTGGTGCGCGCATGCTCCTGCCAGCTCAGCATGAAATAAACCAGAAATGGGATAAAGACGAGCGTGAGCGCCACTTCTGTTACAACGCCAAGATTTTCCGTGACCGGACCACTATGATTTTCCACCATCACAGACATGGGCTTTTTGCCGTTCTTTTCGTCCGGGAACATCTGCTGCGAAGTCTTTTCAAAATCATTGGTCTGCTGGCGTACATGCGCAAAGACACCGCGAATCTTGTCAGAATATTTAGGCAGGTCATGCGCAAAGCTTACGGCGCGTCCATAAAGGAAATAGCTGCCGCCGTACATCGCTGCCAGAAGCATGAGCACAGCCAAAAATGCTCCGGCCGCTCGAGGTATGCGAATTCTCTCCAGCAGGCTCACCAGCGGATCAAGCATGAACGCCAGCAAAATGGATACGAGCAGCGTGATCAGCACCAGCTTGGCCACGTAGCAGATGGCCAGCACCACCGTCGCGCCAACAATAATCTGCGCAATCGCGCCGGCCCGCAACGTGGTGTTCAGCTTGCGCGCTTCTTTTTGTTCCTGCTCATTTTCTGCAAGCTGGCTGTCTGGTGCCTCTTCCGGTGTGAGTTGCTCAAGCGTGGGAGGCATGACGCGATTTGTGCCCATATATAAAGTGAGATGCCGTTCCTCGTATAATC
>DASZMF010000440.1:0-2692 GCA_035552035.1 Candidatus Angelobacter sp. | reverse complement strand
TTCCAGTTTCATCGCGCGCTCTGCCAGGCTGCGGGAATTCAGGGGCCGCTGCATCGCTGCTCCATTTATCAGAACAAGACTGCCGGCGCCAAGCTGAATAGCATGCTCGCCATGGGTAAGAGCAAACCGTGGCCGGACGCGCTGGAAACCATCAGTGGCCAGCGCCAGATGGACGCTACGGCTATCCTCGATTACTTTGCGCCGTTAAAGAAGTGGCTCGATGAGCAGAACCAGGGCGAGAAAGCCGGCTGGCAAGGCATGGACACACCGGAGACTGCACCGAGACACATGAGCAGATAGGGCGGCAGCACAGAACGAATAGGCTGAGAATAGGCAGGCTTATCACCTGCCCGTTTTCTTTGAGGTTCGTCTCTGCATTCCCCGCGCGAAACTCGCTCCCGATATGAGACACTAGCAGGGACAACGAATGGCCAAGTGGAAGCAATACGAGATCTGGGTACAAGTCGCAGACAATAAGTGGGAGATAGTCGGGATTTTTCCCACCACTGAACTGGCTACGCTCGTAGCCAATGGACGCACCGCGCGCACCCGCATGATTGAAGTCCTGTATGACGGCCCCAAGATGCTGGGCCAGGAGATCATCGCCGAGCTGGGCAACACCCGCAAAGAATAAACGCCCGCAATCCAGCCGAACGGCTGAACAGCCGGCGCTCTTCAATACCAAAAAATTTTAAAGACTAAAAACCTCAGTTGGGCTGCGCAGTTAATTGCCCGTGTTGCGCGCAGCCGCTTGAGTTATACCTTTTTCTTCTTAGGTTTTTTTACTTCACGTTTTGGAGCGTTTTTGTTTCCCATAGGCCTCACAGCATGCCACAACCCGTGGGCAAAGGCCAGAGCCATGAAACTCAAACGTCACTAGAAATTTCTCTGAAGGCTGTTCATGCCGGATTAATGCACGTTGGTCCGATTCATAACCGAACGCGAATCGTTGGATCGCTTTTATTTGTGCGTTTTTTAACCAAATCGCACGGGAACTGGCGTAACATTTCCCTGTCTGGCCGGTACGTCCAAAGTTCCGCGCTTGCAAGCAGGCGCCATGGGGGGTCAATGGATCTCGGCTCCACAAAACTCAGCGCCTGTTTATTGCTTGGCCTTGCTCTGCTTTCACAGGCTGCGCTGGCCCAGCGCGGCTCAGCCGCGTCCAACCGTAGCGGCACTCCTTCGCGAACATCCGGGCCCGATCCTTCCGCTCAGCCGGTGTTTATCTCCGGCAAGGTCATGCTTGAAGGTGGAGGAACCCTGGCCGAGCCGGTGGCAATTGAGCGCGTTTGCAATGGCACAATCCATCGTGAAGGCTACTCTGACTCCAAAGGACAGTTCGGGTTTCAGCTGGGGATGAACGTTAGCTTTCAAGACGCCAGCGAGAGTGACGCGCGCACCGCTGCAAATTCGCAGCCGCGTTCCGCCAGCAACAGTGGCCGCACCCCCATTAACCTGACTGGCTGCGAATTCCGTGCCGTACTGGCCGGATACCAGTCCACCACGACTGCCTTGCGCACCGTCGGTGAAACCTCGCAATTTGATATTGGCACCATCGTTCTTAAACGGCTGGGCGACGCCAAAGGCACCACCATCAGCATGACCAGCATGAGCGCGCCTAAAGACGCCATGCGCGCCTATGAAAAAGCGGAAAAGGAAATGTCAGCCAAGCCAGACGAGGCGGAGAAAGGCCTGAGTAAAGCGGTGAAGATTTATCCGCAATTCGCCGCGGCCTGGACCTTGCTGGGTGATCTCCACCGGCAACGCAATGAGTTTGATACTGCGCGAGCAGATTACGCGCAGGCTATGGCCGCCGATCCGCAATTTGTGAATCCCACGTATGGCATGGCCATGGTTGCCATGCAGGAAAAGAAATGGGACGAGGCAATTCAACTCACTGATCAAGTGGTAAAGCTAAATGCCTTTGCTTTCCCGCTGGCCTACTTCTTTAATGCCGCGGCCAATTACAACGCGCAAAAATTTGACGCCGCGGAAGACAGCGCCAAAAAATTCAAAGCCCTGGACACCCAGCGCACCCGCCCTGATGTCTGCATCTTGCTGAGCCATGTCTATTCGCGTAAAGAAGATTACGTGGATGCGGCCAGGGAAATTCGCGACTATCTGGCCGCTGCGCCGGATTCGCCCGAGGCTGAAAATCTTAAGCTCGAAGCCAAGCACTATGAAGACTTGAGCATTGCCAAGCGTGACTAGCAGGCTACTTCGTGGCCGGCACAGGGAAACGCAGCAGCGCGGGCGGCGTAAACTTCTCGCCGGGTTTCAGCTTGCCATTGTCGTCCACTTTGTTCCAACCGACGTTGGCTGAAACGTAAAACCAGCCATCCACTGCAACCGCATGTGTGGGATCGCCCATGCGCTCTGTCGCCTGCTCAATCACTTCTGCGCCGGTGATCTCTGTCTGCGCCTGGTTGAGTTGCAGCCGCAGAATTCTGTTGGGCTCGGTTCCATTCTGTATGCCAATCAGCGACTCACCACTGAGATAAAGCCCATCAAGCCCCACCACGGCAACACTTTCCGGATGCGGCAGATAGTTGAGTTTGCTGCCGGCTTTGGTGGAAGCCAGATCGACTACGGCGATTCCCATGGAGTAATCGGCCACGAAGAGGCGCTTGCCGTCGCGCGACAACGTTGGAGTCTGTGGAGAGAAGAAGCCGTCCGCAATTTTTTCCAGCGT
>DASZMF010000439.1:0-1534 GCA_035552035.1 Candidatus Angelobacter sp. | reverse complement strand
AGCGCGAGCAGGTGGAAGACCAGCAGCGCCGCCATGAGGCAATCGTATCCAGCGCTGCGCGCATTGCGGGCATGGGTAGCTGGGAATATGACATCGCCCATGACCGCCTGTTATGGGACGACGAGACGCTGTGCATCTTCGGTATTACTCAGGAATCTTTTGCCGGCAATGCCGCCGCGTTTCATGCGCTGGTGCATCCTGATGATCGTGAGCCGCTCAAAGCCATGCAGGCCAACGCCTGGGCGAGTGACGGCATTACTGAGATGGAGTATCGAATTCTGCAGCCTGATGGCGCGGTGCGGCGGGTTTATGATCGCGGCCAGGTAACCCGACGTGATGAGTCCGGCAAGCCGATGCAAAACATCGGCATGGTAATGGACGTTACCGAGCAGCGGCAGGCCGTGGAAGATTTGCGTGAAAGCAAAGAGCGTTTTGAAGCGGCTGTGCTTGGCTCTGAGGCCGCCCTGTGGGACTGGAACCTTCAGACCAACCAGGTTTTTTACTCGCCGCGTTTTAAGGAAATGCTGGGTTATACAGAAGTGGAATTCCCCAACACGCTGGCGTCTTTTATGGACCGTCTGCATCCAGAGGACCTTGCCGGGCTGGAACTTGCGTTCAAAAAGCATTTGAAGGCGCATGAACTTTTCAATGTGGAGTATCGGCTGCGGGCCAAGTCCGGCGAATATCGCTGGTTCAACGCCCGTGCCCAGGCGCTACGAAATGCAGAAGGCAAGCCGTATCGCATGGCGGGTTCTGTTGTTGATATTTCAGAGCGTTTGCTCATGGAAGAGAGAGCGCAGCAGTCGCAACGGATTGAAGCCGTAGGCCGGCTCGCTGGGGGAATCGCGCATGACTTCAACAACATGCTGGGTGTGATTCTGGTCCACTGTGAAGGGCTGGAAGAAAAACTTCCTGTCGGCAGCCAGGAGTGGCAAAGCGTAAAGCAGATCAAGACGGCCTCCACCCGCTCCGCTGATCTCACGCGCCAGCTTCTGGCCTTCAGCCGCAAGCAGATTTTGTTGCCCAGAATACTCGACCTCAACGCCAGCGTAGATGAAATCAGTGGCATGGTGGGCAGCCTGATTGGTGACGATATTGATCTGATCGTTCATCCGGGAGAAAAGTTGGGATACGTGAAAGCTGATCCCGGTCAGATTCAACAGGTGGTGATGAACCTGATGGTCAACGCCCGCGACGCCATGCAGCACGGCGGGCGGATCGTGGTGGAGACGCAGAATGTTCAGTGGGATGGCATGCTGCTGCCCGGTAATCTGCAAGTTGTTCCCGGGCCGTATGTAATGCTTTCCGTCAGTGACAATGGGACCGGGATTGCGCCGGAGGTGTTGAGCCACATTTTCGAACCTTTTTTCACCACTAAAGAGCAAGGCCAGGGGACAGGGCTGGGACTGGCCATGGTTTATGGCATCGTGAAGCAAAGTGACGGTTATATAGTGGCGGAAAGCCAGCTGGGCGTGGGTACAACATTCAAGATTTATCTGCCGCAGGTTGAAGGAGAATTGGCCGCGCCGGTTGT
>DASZMF010000438.1:0-3543 GCA_035552035.1 Candidatus Angelobacter sp. | reverse complement strand
ATGAACTATGAGCACTGCTTAGCAATCGGTATGACGTTTCGCTGTTAGCTGTTAATGGACCGGTTCCAGGTTCGAATCCTGACTGAGAAGCCAAAGCCGTTGAGAAAAGGGGCTCGCAGGAGCGTTGTAAAGTAAATTCTCGGCTTTCGGTGTCCTTGTCATGAAGGCCACCAGGCGCTCGCTGGAAGGGTTAGCGCAGCGACTGACGCAGTGGCCGCTGGATAATGGTGACGATGCGGTGGCAATGCGCCGGAGTAATGTTGATGGGTCTGGCGCTTCAAGGCGCAACGGCTGACCATGCTGAACTGGCACTGAAGGCCGCGCGCGATGGCAACTATATTCTGGCGGCGCGCGAGTTCACACTGGCCAAGCAGGCTAATCCGTCACTGCCGGGCATTGACAAGGATCTGGGGTTGGCCTTATTTCAAACGAAGGATTTTGCGCGTGCCATTCCTGAACTGATGGTGGCTAGAAACAAGCAGCCAGATGATATGCAGACACTGCTGGCGCTTGGGACATCGTATGCACGACTGGGGCAGGAACGTGAAGCGCGGGATGTGTTTGCGGATCTTCTTCAACGCCATCCAAAGTCACCCGAACTGCATCTCTTGTGGGGTCAGGCATACGCCAGCGTAGCGCAAGCGGCTGCCGCTGAGGCTGAGTTTAAGGAAGCGATACGCATTGATCCTGCAATGGCAGGTGCGCATTATGACTTGGGATTGTTGTATCTGAAGCAGAACCGTCTGGATAAAGCAATCAACCAGTTTCGTGATGAATTGCAAGGCCATCCAGAGAATGTCGAGGACCGCTATGATCTGGCGGTCGCCCTGATGCATGCCGACCAGACTGCATCCGGCATGAAGGAACTGGAGCGCGTGTTGGCCGCCCAACCCCGGAATGCCAATGCGAATTATGAGTACGGAAAGGCGCAAATGACAGAAGGAAATGTAGCCAGTGCCGTAGAGCATTTGCAGATTGCGGCGGAGGGCAGCCCTGACAAGGCTTACGTGCATTATCAGTTGGGCCGCGCCTATCAACGGGCAGGACGTGATGCGGATGCGGCGAAAGAGTTTGCCAAGGTGCAGACTCTTCGCGGCATTCCGAAATAATGAGCGGTTTTAGAAGATCAGTTTCAAGGCGAACTGGATCTGCCGGGGATTGCGCGCTGAACTGACGCTGCCAAAGGGGCTGGACGGATCAGCGATGCTGCCAGTCGCGACATTGAGCGGCACGAACGTGGTATTGATAGACGCAAACTGCGTGTGGTTGATAGCGTTGAAGAACTCCGAACGGAATTGGAGCCGTGGAGATTCCGTGCCGCCCATTCCTTTAATGTGGGGCAGCGCGAAATCCTTGAAAAGCGACAGGTCTATATTGTCCACGCCCGGTCCTCGAACGTTATCGCGTCCGGAATTGCCGAAAGTTCCCGGAGCCTGCAATACAAACGCATTCACATTGAAATACTCAGCCGCGCTTTGCTGACTGATGTTGTTCGGGTTTGAAACCACGTTAGGACGCTCGCAGACTGCGCCTCCAGTCGCGAGACCGACCACGTCCTGGTCTATACAGACGGTCTGCGGCAAGCCGGATTGTAGCGAGTAGATGCCGTTAAGTTGCCAGCCGCCGAGACTGCTCTTGAGCAAGCGGCTTCCGCTCTGGCGGAAGAAAGGCATCTCCCACACAGCGTTGAAGGATAGCGTGTTGGGCTGGTCCTGTGTACCAAATGCCTTCTCCGCGGCCAGATTGTAGGCATCTTGAATCGGCTTGGCGCTACCTTCTGAATCCTGGTTAGCGCCATCGGAAATCATGTGGCTGCGTGTGTAGGCAAGCTGGAACTGGAAACCCTTCTGGAACCTGCGCTCGACGGAAACCTGTAGTGAGTTATAGCTCGTGGCAGCCTGGCGCGTGTTGACGAAGATATTGCTGTAACCCAGATAGGGCCGCACTGTATCTGGATTGATACCGGTTGCGCCGCCGCTATTTTCATATTCATAGACGCCAAAAAAATCCGCGCTCGGCACTTGATTGATATCCACATTGAGACCTTGATGGATTTGGTGGCTCCCTGCGTAGCCTATGGCAAGCAGCGTGTCGCCGGTAAGGCTATATTGAATGCCGGTGCTGTATTGATAGTTCACCGGAATATCGTACTGCTGCTGCAAGGTATGCAGAGTTGTAGGCGGCTGAGGCAAGTTGGGATCGAACGCGGTAAGTGAATTAATATTGACGCCGGTGAGCGTGGCTGTACGGTCGAAGGGCGGTAACTGTCCAAGCGCGCTGGTTTGCGAGATTGCATCGCGACCGTGGAAAATGCCGGCCCCAACACGATAAACCAGTTTGTCTCTGAAGATGCTGGGAGACCAGGCGATCCCGCCACGCGGTTCCCATCCATTTGGATGATTGTCCACCAGCGCCGGGCCTGGGATTCCAGCAGACTGCGGGCTTACAAGGCCGTTCGATGTATTGCACAGGGTTGGGTCAACAAAGCCGGCTGAATTGAAGCCCGCCAATGAGCACTGGCTTGGGTTATAGAGGTTGGGATAAAAGTTGCCGATGTTGTTATGCGCGGAGAACGATTGTCCCAGATACTGCCAGCGCAAACCCAAATCCAATGTCAAATGTGAAGTTACCTTCCACGTGTCCTGCACATAAAGGCCATAATCATGCCACCTGTCATAAACGGGATTTAGCGTTTGCTCTTCCTGATAAGAAGCCAGGTTGCCCAGCAACAGATCATAAAAGCTGTTGAAAGTCATAACGCCGGCTGTATCGTCCGCGCCACCATTGGCGGGTTCGCGCTTGCGTCCGCGACCGATATCGAAGCCCATTTTTAAACTATGGTTGCCGGTCGTCCATGAGAGCGAATCCTGCCACTGCAGAAGTGCTTCGCGGTTAGTGAACGGAGCTTGATGTTCCAGCGTGCCGAAGCCATCCACTCCGTTTACCGTGGGAAACGATCCGCTGGTTTGCGGGAAAAGCTCTGTGTATGTAAATCCGGCCCGAGAAGCGAGTGTTGGGTCTGAATCCTTGCTGGTTTGAAAGTGAATATAGTTGTTGGTATAGCCAAACTGAAATTCGTTGACTACGGTGGGCGTGATGATGTTGGTTAATTTCACCATGCTGTTGAGCGAGGAAAAAGTCCAGTCGCTCGAGACAGACGGGAAATTATCATCAGCCCAAAGCTGATTGTTGATGTTGGCAAGCCCCTGGCTCTCGGTCATAACGCGTGCCATCAGCATGGCCTTGTCGCTGATGTTGTGGTCCCAGCGATAAAGCTGGATGTTGTCCGCAGTGCCTGTGGGCAGGCTGGCGACGAAATTATAGGAGCCAGTCGCGTTGGGCATGGGATAGCGCGCGAGGATGGCAAGCGCATTGGGATTGATCTGGGAGACCGGCACGTTTGGTTCGCCCAATTCCGATAAGTCGCCGGCGCGTTCGGCGGCATCCGGCACGTTGTCCTGGGCGGTGTTGCCGGTGACGTTGCGGCGGCCTTCGTAGGAGGCAAAGAAGAAGTCCTTCGTCTTTTCCTTGTTGTACACGCCT
>DASZMF010000437.1:0-4610 GCA_035552035.1 Candidatus Angelobacter sp. | reverse complement strand
TCTTTGCCTGGACCATCTAAGAAAGCGGCAGACGCGCAAGGAAGATCCGCAGATGGTGATGGATTCCAGCGGACAGCCTGTAGATGTGCTGGAGCGCGTGTCTGATGACCGTGCGGGAGCGAATCCGGAGCGCGACCTGATGCGGCGCGAGCTGGGTGCAAAGATCAACGTGGCGCTGGGCAAATTGACGCCGCGAGAGCGCATGGTTTTTGAATTGAAACATTATCAGGGACTGCGTCTGCGGACAATTGGCGAGATGCTGAACACCACGGAAGAGACAGCCAAGAATACGCTTTTCAGGGCGACGCAGAAGTTGCGGGCGGCGTTGGGCGGGATGAGATAAAAGCAGCCGTTAGCTTTTAGCCTTTGGCTTTTGGCTTTGTTTGGAAGATGCGAGCGGTTTGGAATTTGGCAGTTAGCAATTGGCTTTTGTGAATGCGACAAAACAAGTGATTAAGCGATGGCAAGTAAATAAACATTGCCGTGCAGCAGGGGCTAAAGCCCATAGATTTTTTGGGCTTTTACGGTACGACTGAAGTCGTGCCCTGATACCGGCAGGGGCTGAAGCCGGTGGAGCGAGAAGATTTGAGCGATTTTGGAAGACCTCAAAGTTTTGTTGTCTGTGGGGAGACCAAGTAATTGGCAAATAACAATTGGCAATTGGTCTTTGTTTGGAAAATGTAAACGATTTGGAAGATATCTCACAGCGTTGTTGGCTGAGATGAAAATGAAAGAAAGCGATTGGCGAGTAGGCAATAAGTGATCGGCAAGCAAAGGCAAATGAGCAGCAAGAGAATTGAAGCGCGTCTGTCAATTCATCAGAATAACTAGATCTTTCTGAGTGTTGTGCTGAATGCCAATTGCTAATGGCTAAGAACTAAGAGCCAATGGCTAAAAACTAAATACTAAGTACCAAATACTGGAAGACTTATGACCTGTGACTGGACCAAAGAAAACGTAGTTTTATACATCTATGACGAACTGGCGGATGACGCCAAGTTTGAATTTGAGCAGCACACGCGCCAGTGCCTGGGATGCCGTCGCGAGTTGGATACTGCGCTTGAATTCAAGAATGGCATGGCCGCGCTGCCGATGAAAGAAATTTCGCCCAGCTTTCTGGCGGCGAACCGGATGCACCTGCAGGAATCATTGGAGCAGGCAGAGCAGTCGCGCAACATTTTCAGCTCATTCATCTTTGACGCCACGGGCTGGTTCCACCAGATCAAGCTGGCTCCGGCACTGACTGCCGCGCTGCTGATCGCTGGTTTTGCCGGTGGTGTGGGAACGACCTACAAGACCATGGCGAGAGAGAATCGTCCTGCTGTGGTGGGGCCGGAGCCTGCTGCTGCGGTTGACGCGGCGGATATTGCCGGGATTGTATCGATTACGCCAGACGCAAACTCCAATCAGGTTTCCATCAAATACAACACGCTGCAGCCGCAGACGCTGAGCGGGCCGGCGAATGATCCTTATATCCAGCAGCTGCTGTTGCTGGGTGCGCGGAGCAATCGCAATTCTGGCGTGGTGCTGGATTCGCTGGGCGTACTCTCGCGCCGCACGGAAGATAACAAAGTTCGTGAAGGACTGGTGGACGCACTGCACGATAAAAATCCGGGCGTGCGCATGATGGTGCTGGATTCACTCAAGGGCTATGTGCGTGACGATGTAAAAGTTCGCGACGCTGTGGTGGAAGTGCTGGTGAGTGACAACAATGCCGGCGTACGCCAGGCGGCGATCAGTCTGCTGGATCCGGTGAAGGCCGATAGCAGTGTGCGCTCAGTGTTGATGGTGCTGGCGCAGCGCGATCCGAATAAATTTATACGGCTGGAGAGCAAGCGCTACCTGGCGAGCACGCCGCACCTTGATTAGCACATAGACGATTAACACGCAGACGGATTAATACACAGACGGCTCACGCATAAAATGGCGATGACGAAACAATTACAACTCGCGGCGGTGATTTTGGCAGGCGGCTTTCTTGCCGCGGAACACGCTGCCATGGCGCAAAGCGCTACCCCGCATCTTTACCAGATGAGCAACGAATGGGTGCAGGAAGTTTCCGGGTCTTTCCCGGCAGGAAAGATTGTAAGAGTTAAGACGAGCAATGGCGCGATCCACATACAAGGCGCGCAGCAAAAGAATATTACTTACACGATCCGCGAGCATGTGCTGGCCATGACGGAAAATCGCGCGCGCCATGAGCTGAGCCACATGAAGTTTACGACCTACAGCACTGGTGACACTGTGGTGTTGCAGGCGGAGTGTGAAGGGTCGAAACAAAGCTCGATTGATTTTGATATTCAAGTGCCCGCGCAGACTGCGCTGGTGCATCTGGAGACCGATGGCGGCCTGGTGGCGGCAAACGGCCTGGCGGGCAGAGTCGAGGCCAAGACTGGCGCAGGCGCGATACAGCTCGACAAAATTTCTGGCGTGATTGTGGTATCGAGCGGTGGCGGGAATATTGAAATTGGCAAAGTTGGCAGCGATGTGCAGGCTTCCACCGGCGGCGGAAGCATTAAGCTGGTGTCGGCTGCCGGGCATGTGACGGCGACGTCAGGCGCGGGCAATTTGAAGATCGGCTGGGCCAGGGTAATGACGCTGCAAACTGGCGGCGGGTCCATTCAAGTAGCTAAATGTGATGGCAAAATCAAAGCTGAAACCGCCGGCGGAAATATTGAACTGAATGACATTGCTGATACCGCGGAAATTGAAACGGGTGGTGGGAGCATTCATATTGGCCCCGTGAAGGGCGGCGTGCGCGCGCAGACTACGGCTGGCGCGATTATGGCTCGGCTGGCTTCAGGGGGCGTCCCGTTTACTGATTCCAAGCTGGAAACGCAGATGGGCGACATTGTGGTCTATGTGCCTGAGGGGCTGGGAGTCAACGTGAGAGCAGCAGTGGAAGCAGCGCGGAGTTATGGTATCCGCAGCGAGTTTGGAGAATTAAAAATCAGCAGCCCCACCGCTAATCTGGGGCCACGTGAATTCTATGCAGAAGGAAATTTAAATGGCGGCGGCCCAATTCTGCACGTTCACACAACAGCTGGGAATATCGAAATCAAACGGCAGGCAAAGCCGTAAAAAACTGGAGTGCTGGCTATGACTCGTGCATTAACTAAAAAATTGATGACTCAAACTTTAATAACCGCTTTGCTTCTGGCCGGCATGGTTCTACCAGCAGCCGCTGTGGAACAGCCGAGCAAACTCGCTCATCCGGCGATTGCTGGCTATTTTTACGCAGCCGGACGCGCCTATCTGGGCGTTGATATCCGCGATGTAACCACAGATCGCGTAAGTGTCCTGAAGCTCAAAGAAGAGCGCGGTGTGGAAATTGTGACTATAGATTCTGATGCTCCCGCAGGCAAAGCGGGCCTCCGCGAGCACGATGTAATTCTCGACTTTAACGGCACTGCGGTTGAAAGCGAGGAACAGCTGCGGCGGTTGATCCGTGAAATACCACCCGGACGCACCGTGGCCATTGGCATCAGCCGAGACGGCAGTCTCATGAAAATCAGCCTGCAGCTGGCCGATCACAGCACCATGGTCGCGCAGGTGCCTCACGGGAACATTCCTGTTGTGCGCATTCCTGATTTCCCCAGCAACGGCATGGACGTTCCCATTGAGATTCCAACTTACTCTTCCGCCCTGGGCATCCAGACGGGAATCCTGACGCGCCAGCTGGGAGAATTTTTCGGCGTGAAAAACGCTTCTGGCGTTTTAATCAGCTCAGTAGATAAAGGCGGCACTGGCGAAAAAGCGGGTCTCAAAGCCGGAGACGTAATCATCCGCGCCGACAATGAAAAACTGACTGACCGAGTTGATCTGAGCCACATTCTGCGCAGCCATCGCAAGGGCGGAAAAATGACTCTGGTGGTGATACGAGACAAACATGAGCAGACCATCACCGTAACGCTGCCTGAGCGCGGTGCGCGCGATTCTTCTATGCTCAATCTGGATCCAGAAGAATTGCAGGACTCTCTTAAAAACGCTCAAGGCATTCTGCAGTGCCTGACAGAAAACAAAAACTTGATTTCTCTGGCCGATAATCTCGCCACGCTGAGCACCAGCGTTGATCTTCTCGATAGAGCGCAGCATATTCAAACGACTCCTGAGATAGAGAAGGCTATGCAGCAGGCAGAAAAAATTCTGAAAAATCTGAAGATCGGTCCGGATCCGATTTAACTTTTTTGGCACTCAACTTTAAGCGTGGCCTTTGTGGTCACGCTTTTCTTTTGCAGTGAAGCCTGCTGCATGTTTTAGCAGCGTGGGAAATTTCTTTGAACGCGACGCCTATCAATTTTCCGGCGGACGCAGCTCCAGCAGCGTTCGTGGATCAAGATATTCACCGCGCCAGCGCACGGCAAAATGCAGATGCGGCGCTGTGGCCCGGCCAGTTCCCCCGCTCAAACCAACGATCTGGCCTCTCTCCACCGCGTCACCTTCTTTAACTTTAAATTCCGAGAGGTGCAGATAGAGAGTGATCAATCCTTGTCCGTGGTCAATCATCACACAGTTGCCTTCAAAATAGAGCGGACGCGCCAGAAGCACCGTGCCATTATTTGTGGCGGCCACCGGCGTTCCTGTGGTAACGCGAAAATCCAGGCCTTCAT
>DASZMF010000436.1:0-3079 GCA_035552035.1 Candidatus Angelobacter sp. | reverse complement strand
ACGTATGTCCGGCGGCAAACAAGATAAGAACGACCGCTGCAATGCGGTAGAGCAAAGTAGGCTTCATGGGCGAACTCCCTCCTTCAAATCGCGCGCTGTGAGTTTGAGTGATTCAGTGTACCTGAGAATGCAAATCCTGCGGCTCACTCTTTACGACGTGCGAGAACAATGAAATCGACGTACCTGATCGACGCACCTGAAAGATTTTTTGAAAAGTTTGACCGGCATTTCCATCGCGCCTGCCCGTGATTTCCGCTCCCGGATTTCCGCTGATATACTTAGGAGTTTGCCCTGCTCGAACAGACTCTTCTTACGTAGGTTTTCTCATATATGGCACAGACTACTGATATTGCAATCGTAAGTGGCGCGCGCACGCCCATGGGCCGCTATTGCGGCAAATTGCGCGATTTTACCGCCATGGACCTGGCTGCCGTGGCTAGCCAGGAAGCCATTAAGCGCGCGGGTGTTGATCCCAGGGAATTTGATCACGCCGTTTTTGGCAACGCGCAGCAGACCTCTGGCGACGCGCTTTTTGGCGCTCGGCACGTGGCGCTGAAAGCTGGTCTGCCGATTGAGGCTCCAGCGCTCACGGTCAACCGTCTTTGCGGATCGGGTATGCAGTCGCTGGTCAACGCCGCGCAGATGATCCAGCTGGGTGAAGCCAACACGGTGTTGGCGGGCGGCATGGAATCCATGTCCCAGGCGCCGCATGTGATTCGCGGCCTGCGCTGGGGACTCGGCCTGGGTGAAGGCAAGATGGAAGATTCGCTCATGGTGGCCCTGCTTGATACCTATTGCGGCCTCTACATGGCGAATACCGCAGAGATCTATGCTGAACAGCAAGGTATCACGCGCCAGCACATGGACGAATTCTCTTTGCAGTCACAGCAGAAAGCTGGAGAAGCGCAAAAAGCCTGCCGTCTTAGTGAAGAGATTACGCCCGTAGCCCTGAAGAATCGCAAAGGCGAGCCCACCGGTGAGATGTTTGAGAAAGATGACCATCTGCGCCCGGAGACGACGATGGAAGGTCTGGCTAAACTGAAAACTGCTTTTGGCAAGAACGGAACAGTTACGGCGGGCAACGCCAGCGGCATTGTGGATGGCGGCGCAGCCGTGGTGATGATGACGCTGGATCAGGCACAGAAGAAAAACCTTAAGCCGATGGGACGCATCGTAAGCTGGGGCATCGCCGGAGTTGATCCTAAGATCATGGGCAGCGGCCCAGTGCCGGCCACGCGCCTGGCGCTCAAGAAAGCTGGACTGAAGCTGGAAGAGATCGACCTGATCGAGGTGAACGAAGCTTTTGCCGGGCAATATCTGGCAGTTGAAAAAGAGCTGAGCCTGGACCGCAGCAAAGTAAACGTCAACGGCGGCGCGATTGCTCTCGGCCATCCGCTGGGCGCGACCGGAACGCGGTTGGTGATCACTCTGCTGCATGAGCTGCGTCGCCGCAAAGCGCAGTACGGACTGGCGACAGCATGCATCGGCGGCGGACAGGGCATCGCGATGATCGTGGAGAATTTGCAGAGATAATTAAAGATTGAACCACAAAGGGCACGAAGGAACACAAAGGGCTTTTTACAGGAAGAATAGACTTCGTGATCCTTCGTGTCCTTTGTGGTTAAAAGTTTTGAGAGGAATCAATGGCAATTAAAAAAGTTGGAATACTCGGTTGTGGCCTGATGGGTTCAGGTATTGCGCAGGTCAGCGCGGTTGCTGGCTATGACGTTGTTGTTCTGGAGCAGGAGCAGAAATTCCTGGATAAAGGCTTTGCCGGGATAGAAAAATCACTAGCCAAAATGGCCGAAAAACCAGAGAAGAGCGGCGTTACCCCGGAGAAAGCCAAAGAATCCCGCGCGCGCATTACGGGGGCAACCACGCAGCAGGCGCTGGCTGATTGCGACATTATTATTGAAGCCATTATCGAGAACGTGGAAGTGAAGAAGAAGACGTTTGCCGAGTTGGATGCGATTGTGAAGAAAGACGCCATCTTTGCCAGCAACACCTCTTCCATCTCGATTACAGAAGTTGCCGCGGCCACCAAGCGCGCGGACAAGTTCGTGGGGCTACACTTTTTCAACCCAGTGCCGTTGATGAAATTGGTAGAGGTCGTTCGGACGATCGCTACCAGTGACGTAGCGTTTGAGACAGCATTTGAATTCGGCAAGAGCCTGGGCAAAGTTCCTGTACGTACGAGCGACAAGACTGGCTTCATTGTGAACCGCCTTTTGGTTCCGTATCTGCTGGACGCCATTCGCGCCTATGAAGAAGGTGTTGGCTCCATTCCTGATATCGACAATTCCATGAAGCTGGGATGCGGATATCCCATGGGACCATTCACGCTGCTGGATTTTGTGGGCCTCGATACCACGTATTACATCTCGCAAGTCATGTTTGACGAGTTCCGCGAACGTCGCTTTGCATCACCGCCGCTGCTGAAGCGCCTGGTGATGGCTGGCTGGTACGGCCGCAAGAGCGGCAAGGGATTTTATGACTACGCGGACCCGGCGAACCCGAAGCCTTGTTTCTAATCGAGGAAGCTGGGATCGTTATTGTGACGAATCAGCGTATTTATTTCATGTTCGTTCTGGCTTTGGCCTGCGCTGCGCCATGTTTTGCGCAACAGCAGCGACAGGCGCTTGACGGCTGTACCCCGCAACTTCGGAGTGAGACAAGATTTATTATTGCTCCAGGTGTAATGCAGGGCTTGCTGCTAAAGAAAGCTCTTCCAGATGCCGCGGACATGGATCCTTCAAAGGATTTCACTATAAAAGTCATGGTCATCATTGACGAGACCGGCGCGGTGAAGTGCGCGTTTGGAATCGAAGGGGCTTCAGAACTTTACGAGAGAAGTGCAAGAACAGCGCAACAATGGAAATTCAAACCGTACATATTGAATGGTAAACCTGTCGCAGTGAAGAGTGCCGTTTATTTCCACTTCAGCAAAGGCAGGGTTGAGGGCAATTTCAGCACCAAGTAGCTGCGCGGATGTTAAAAGAACATGGAAAATTTAAAACTCGAAAAGAAAAACGCAATCGCTTACGTCACTATTGACCGGCCCAAGGTGCTGAATGCGTTG
>DASZMF010000435.1:0-8769 GCA_035552035.1 Candidatus Angelobacter sp. | reverse complement strand
CGTTTGAAATCTGAAAACAGACACTATTTGAATAGACATTAATTTCAAAATAATCGAGGGAATGAATGGCTGAGAAAAAATCAGAGTTCGTGGTAACAGATAAACGCAGGTTTGGCGCGGAAGGTGAGTCGCGGCCAGATGCTGCCGTGGAAGAAGAAAAGGCCGCAGCGCCTCGAGCAACGCCGGCCCAGCCCACGCAAGCTGCGCAACCAATCGGTGTGCCTGAGGCATTGGGCAAAGTGGCAACCGTGTCTGAAGAAGAGCTTCCCGCGCCGCCCACGCCTGAAGAGCAGCAGGAGCAGAGCGAGGCTTACAAGGCTTCCACCAAAAAGATTGACGACATGATTGCAGCATCAGGCAGGGACCCCAGCCAGGGTCCGCCGGAGATGAATTTTGAGCGCGTGATTGAATCCTTTTATATGAGCGCACTGATTCAGATGGGAGCGATCCGGCAGGGCAACGAGCCGCCCCAGGTAGATATTATTGGCGCGCGCCAGACGATTGATTCACTCTCTGTGCTGCAAGAGAAAACCAAGGGCAATCTCACGGACCGCGAAAAAACCTTGATGCAGAACGTGCTCTTTGAACTGCGGATGGCGTGGATTGAAATTACCAATGCCGTAGCCAGTTCCGCCACCAACCCGGCAGCCGCGCCGCCAGGAGCCGTACCGCCAGGAATTATTTCTCCGCTCAACCAGAAATGAAGGCGACCCTCACCGTATTAGGCAGTGGCACATCGATGGGTGTTCCCACCATCGGGTGCAACTGCCGCGTGTGCACTTCTACTGATCCGCATGATCGGCGCACGCGGCCTTCAATCCTGCTGGAATACGATGGCCACATTGTGCTGATCGACACCACGCCGGATTTTCGCGAGCAGGCGCTACGCGAAAAGATCACCCGGCTGGACGCGATACTTTATACGCACGCGCATGCTGACCACATTCTAGGGTTGGACGACGTGCGGCCCATCAGCTTCAAACATGAAGGCAAAATTCCGCTCTACGCGCATGCCGCTGCTGCAGACAGCCTGGAAAGTATCTTCCGCTACATTTTTCAATCTGACTATAAGTTTGGCGGGATTGCGCGCGTGGAGATGCATCGCTTTGACGGGCCGATTGATTTGTTTGGCGCACGCTTTGAGCCGGTGAAAATCATACACGGTGAAGCGGTGATCCATGGCTTCCGCTTTGGCTCGGCCGCTTATCTTACAGACTTCAGCGAGATTCCGGCAGAGTCAAAAGAGCAGCTGCGCGGTCTGGATATTCTATTTCTTGATGCGTTGCGGCACCGTCCGCATCCCACGCATTCCACTGTGGCAAATTCGCTCAGTCTGGTAGAGGAACTAAAACCACGGCGCGCTTTCTTTACTCACATCTCCCACGATCTGCCGCATGAGGAAACCAATCGGAGTTTTCCTGAGCATGTGCGGCTGGCGCATGACGGCCTGAAGCTGGAGTTCGACATAGCATGAAAATATTCCGCTCGCTGGAAGAAGTGCCCGCGGATATTGGCCCCACCGTGGTCAGCGTGGGAAACTTTGACGGCATACACTGCGGCCATCAACGGGTGCTGCAGGAGATTATTCAGCGCGCGCGCCAGACGAACAGTAAAGCCGTGGCCGTGACTTTTGAACCGCATCCGTTTCGCATTCTTCGGCCGGATGTTACGCCGCGATTGATTACTCCACTGGTCCAGAAAGAAGCCCTGCTGGCGCAAACCGGGCTGGATGCCCTGCTGGAGATTCCCTTCACCCGCGACTTCTCCATGACCACGGCGGAGGATTTTGCCCACCGAATTCTTGCCGGCACGCTGCACGCGAAAGAAGTGCATGAAGGAGAGAACTTTCATTTTGGCCATCAGGCGCAAGGCACTACCGCCCGACTGAAAGAGCTGGGCCAGCAGTTTGGCTTTGCCGTGCACGTTTATCCGGTGATGATGGTGCGAGGCATTCCAGCTTCCAGCAGTCAGATACGAACGCTACTGATTGCTGGCAAGGTCAGCATGGCGCGCAGGCTCCTGGGGCGCGTGTTCAGCGTGATCGGCTCTCCCGGACGCGGACGAGGCTTTGGCCACAAATACACGGTGCCTACGATTAACCTGAGCCGCTATGACGACCTGGTACCGGGCAATGGCGTCTATCTCACGCGTACCCGCGTGGATGGTGAAACTTTTAACTCAGTCACAAATGTTGGACTGAGGCCGACATTCGGTGATGAGTCTTTTGCGATTGAAACACACCTGCTCGACTTTCATCCTTTGGACATCACGGCACAGACTCAAGTGGAGATTTCATTCTTGAAGTGGCTGCGTCCGGAGATTAAGTTTCCGTCGATTGAGGATTTGAAAGCGCAGATTGGAAAAGATGTGAAAGTGGCGCAGAGGTATTTTGGACTGCTGGGGAACAAACCTACCACGGCGGCATGGAGACACGGAGAATCTTGAAGGATTTTCTGTACTCTGGCAGAGCTTTTTCCAATTGTCCCGAGCGCCAACGAGGGATCCCTATTGTAACCATGCGTTGTCCCACTACAGCATTGCTGCCATAGGGTTCCCTTGCTTTGCTCGGGATAAAAACAAAAACTGCTAAAATGCCTTCTACCCCATGGCCTCCACTTCACTTCCAACTCTTTCGCAAGCCACATCCGCACAGAAGCGCACGCTTTTAGCGGCCGCGCTGGGCTGGGGACTGGATGGCTTCGACGTGCTGCTTTACAGCAATGTCCAGGTCAAGGCGATGGAGTCGCTGGGGATTTATCCCACTGATCTGCACTACAAAGCAATTTCCGGATTGCCCAATGCGTTCATGCTGCTGGCGTCGGGAATTGGCGGGATTCTGTTCGGATTCATCGCTGACCGCATTGGCCGCACTAAAGCGCTGATGCTGAGTATCCTGACTTATTCTCTGTGTTCGCTGGGCTCGGGGCTTTCAACGTCGATCGTGGTGCTGATCTTTTTCCGCTTTGTGCTTGGCCTGGGCATGGGCGGCGAGTGGAACACTGGCGCAACGCTGGTGGCTGAAACATGGCCAACCCATCTGCGGGCGCGGGCCATCGCAATTGTGCAAAGCGCGTGGGCCTGGGGACTGGCGGCAGCGTCATTGGCTGGGTGGATTGTGCTGGGCAAGTTGCATCAGAACTGGCGGATGGTTTTCTTTGTGGGCGTTCTGCCGGCGCTGGTAACGCTGTGGATCAGGAAAAGCGTGCCTGAATCTGAGATGTGGCAGCAGCAAAAAGACCGCGCGACCGTGAAGGCGCCGTTCTCAGAAATCTTTTCACCAGAGTTGCGCAAGCAGACGATTTTTTTGCTGCTGCTGAACGTCTTTGGATTATTTGCATGGTGGGGGCTGTTTAGCTGGATGCCGCCTTACCTTACTCTTCCGATCGAGCGCGGAGGACGCGGCTTCAGCATGATGAATACCGCGACGTTGCTCGTCACGCTGAATCTTGTGGGCATGTTTCCCGGCTATCTTTGCTATGGCTGGGTGGCAGACAAGCTTGGCCGCAAGCGGTCTTTGATTCTTTACACACTGTGCGCGGCCGCGCTCATTCCTTTATACGCTGCAGCGCGCACGCAATGGATCATTTTGATTCTGGGCGCAATGGTGGGATTCTTTGGCACAGGATTTTTTGCCGGCTCAGGAATTATTGGCAGCGAGATCTTCCCTACCCGCATACGCGCTCGCGCCCTTGGCTTCACTTACAACGGCGCACGAGCCTTGAGCTGCGTGGCGCCTTATACCATCGGCTGGGTGGGCGATAAAAAAGGTTTGAGTGTGGCATTTTTATTGTGCGCAATTGCGTTTGTGCTGACGGCGCTGATGGCGACACAGCTGCCGGAGACTAAGGGGAAAAACCTGGAATAGCCGCAGATGGCCGCTGAAAAGCGCAGATAGGAAATTGAACTCTTCTGATCTCCTCATCAAAACGAAAAGGCAAAAATATATTGCCAGATTCAGCTCTATATTTTTGCCTCTAAATGATTCGTTACGATAGCGATCCCTCGCTACGCTCGGGATTACAGAAAAAACTTACGAAGTAACCTCCGCCGGTGCAGTCGACCCCTTCTTTGGCCGGCGATTCGCCTGCAATATTTTCTTGCGCAGCCGCAGATTTTTTGGAGTTACTTCTACCAATTCATCGTCGGCTACAAATTCAATTGCCTGCTCCAGCGTGAGGTTTTTGAAGGGCACCAGGCGGATGGCTTCATCTGCGCTGGATGAGCGCATATTTGTTAGCTTCTTTTCTCTAACGGCATTCACGTCCAAATCGACCTCGCGGGCATTCTCGCCCACGATCATCCCTTCGTACAGCTCCATGCCAGGTGCGATGAACAACGCGCCACGCTCCTGCAAGCTCCACAGAGCATACGCCGTGGACGGTCCGCTGCGGTCCGACACCAGCGCGCCGGTCATGCGGTGCGGAATGTCGCCCAGCCATTCTGTGTAGCCATCAAAGAGTGAATTCAGGATCACCGTCCCGCGCGTCTCTGTGAGCAATTCTGAGCGCAGGCCAATCATGCCGCGGCTGGGGATGGTAAATTCCAGACGCACCCTGCCCGAGCCGTGATTATGCATCTTGAGCATCTGCCCTTTGCGCGATCCCAGCTTCTCAATCACCACGCCGATGAACGCCTCTGGTATATCGACCATCAGCTTTTCCTGCGGCTCCATCAGCTTACCGTCAATGCGTTTGGTCACAATCTCCGGCTTGCCGACGGCCAGCTCAAAGCCTTCACGACGCATCGTTTCGATCAAAATAGAAAGCTGCAGTTCGCCGCGGCCGAGGACTTTAAACGAGTCCGTTGCGCCCACGTCTTCCACGCGTAGAGAAACGTTCGTCAACAATTCTTTTTGCAGACGGTCACGCAAATTGCGTGACGTAACATACGTGCCTTCACGTCCTGAAAATGGTGACGTATTTACAGAAAACTGCATGGCAATCGTCGGCTCGTCAATTACGATATGCGGCAGCGGCGCGGGATTCTCAAGGTCTGTCACCGTCTCGCCGATACCGATTCCTTCTACGCCGGCAATCGCGACAATATCGCCCAGTTCGGTCTGTTCAATGTCCACGCGCTTGAGTCCGCTGAAGGAAAACAGTTTGGTGATTTTCCATTTCTGCAGCGAGCCATCAATCTTTGCGATACCAGCTTCCTGACCGTTATGCAGCGTTCCGTTGAATACGCGGGCAATCGCCAGGCGGCCAAGGTAGTCACTGTAGTCAAGGTTCGCCACCAAAATCTGCATAGATCCGGCCGCATCGCCTTTCGGCGGAGGCGTCTTGGCCAGGATCGCGTCAAACAGCGGCCGCAAATCTTCTCCCGGAACGTCCATGCTATTGGAGGCAGTTCCCGCTTTCGCGTTGGTAAATAGCACGGGGAAATCAAGCTGGTCTTCGCGCGCATCCAGGTCGATAAACAAATCGTAAAGCTCGTTCAGCACTTCCTGCGCACGCGCATCAGGGCGGTCAATCTTGTTGATTACCACCACTGGCGGCAAGCCTGCTTCCAGGGCCTTGCTCAGCACGTAGCGTGTCTGCGGCAGCGGACCCTCGCTGGCGTCCACCAGCAGCATTACGCCGTCCACCATCTTCAGGGCGCGTTCCACTTCACCGCCAAAATCGCTGTGGCCTGGCGTGTCCACAATATTGATCTTTACATCGTGATACAGCACGGCCGTGTTCTTGGCCAAAATGGTGATGCCGCGTTCGCGCTCAAGGTCGTTGGAATCCATCACGCGGTCCGCCACAACTTCATTGGCGCGAAAGGCGCCGCTCTGGCGCAGCATGGCATCCACCAGCGTGGTTTTTCCGTGGTCAACGTGCGCGATAATTGCGATATTGCGAATCCTGGAATTCAAATCGGTTTGTTCTGCTCTCTTGAAGGAATGGTGTAGCTTTTATTCTAAATGGAAACTCGCTTCAGTGCCTTGCTTTTGCTACATCCAGCAAAAAAGCCACTTGCTGAAACCAATAAAAAACGGACGGCTTACCG
This sequence comes from Candidatus Angelobacter sp., assembly GCA_035552035.1. Lineage (GTDB taxonomy): Bacteria > Acidobacteriota > Terriglobia > Terriglobales > Acidobacteriaceae > Angelobacter. The sequence goes on along the minus strand of DASZMF010000435.1, from coordinate 2,775 downwards.
CCGTCCGCATCCGTCTGACCTCAGAAAATTCTTAGTGTGTTAACGTCCCGTTAATCTTTACTTTGTCGTCAATTCCCACAATGGCGCTTTCATGGAATGGTTTAAAGCCGTCTTTCTGGATCGTAATGTCATAGTTCCCGGCTTCCACCTGTATCTCCAGCGGCGTGGTCTTCTGCAACGGCGTGCCATTGATAATCACCTGCGCGCCCTTGGGCTCAGACTTAATTTCAATCCGCGCCGTTTCCTGCCCTGAGCTGTTGCCGCCAAACATCTTGCCCATGCCGCCGCCCACCAGCTTTATGTTGTCCGTGCGGCCGGCCACCATCAGGCTGGGCGCGTAATTCACTGACTGGCCTGCAACCAGCTTCAGGTCCGTTGTAGCGTCAAGAAAACCGGCTTTGCGCAGCACAACATTCTCCGCTCCGGGCTCCACCATGAACTCAATCGGCGTAACTTTGCCGGTATCTTTTCCGTTGATAAATACTTCCGCTCCCACAGGCTTTCCCGCCACGGTCATAAATGCTTTCACGGCCGTCATGCGGACATCCAGCGGCGTGCGTGTGCCGCCCGTTACCTGAATGCTGCGTGTCTCAGGCGCAAAGCCAGGCAGGCTGAACGTGACTTTATACGTTCCCGCGGACAATCCCGGCACCGTCTGCGGCGACTTCCATTGTCCTGTGCGACCTTCAATTTCCACCGTTGCGCCCATCGGCACTGAAGAGACAATCAATTGGCCTTCCGTGGGTGCTGGTGCGGCTACCGGAGCAGCAGGCACGTATTTAGGAGCCTTACCCGGACGCCCTTGTGCTGCCGGCTGCGCATGATTTTTAGATTGTCCCTGCTGATCATGGCTGAACGGAGCCGGCATGCTGCCTGCCGCCTGTGATGTCTGCGAAGCATCATCTGCCGGGAGATCGGGAGTTGGGCGATGCTGGAAAACCAGCGCCAATCCCACAATCAGGCAAAGCCCGCCCACCACTCCGCCTACCAGCTTCCAATGGTTCGCCGTGCTTACCGGCGCTCTGGATACTGTCTGCTGTGCGGCCCGTGTTGTTGTTCCCGGCTGTACTCTTACTGACTGCGTTGTGGAACCTGAAGAGACTGCTTTAAAACTCTGGCTGGCATTAGGCGGCTGCATGGCCCGCACTGCCTGGCTGGCATTCACGCCAGTGCTGTTGCCCTGGTATGCCGCCATGGATCCTGTGCTGTTTGCGCGTGACGCGGGTTCTGCCTTGGCAGCTTCTTCCAGCGCGGCAAACAATTGCTGTCCGCTGGTGTGCCGGTCTGCCGGATTCTTTGCCAGCGCCTTCAATATGACCCTGGAAAGTGCCTCTGGCACGCGCGGATTCGCCATCTGCATGGGGTGCGGATCAACATCGGTGATGTTGCGATCCACTTCGCCCAGATGCTTCCCAAAAAACGGGCTGCGCGAGGTGTAGAGCTCATACAGAATCGCCGCCAGGCTGAACATGTTTGAAGCCTTGTCCACCGGACGGTTCTTTACCTGTTCCGGTGAAGCGTAAGGCTGGTTTTCCAGCTTCTTTACCGGGGTATAGGTGAGCAGATTTTTGTCGCGAAGCACGCCAAAATCCAGCAATTTTACCGTGCCGTCTGGCAATACCTTGATGTTCCACGGATTCAGAAAGTGGTGCACCACGCCTTTGCTGTGGGCAAAATCCAGCACCGTGCAAAGCTGCCTGGCAATTTGCAGTACCTCGCCCATGGAAGGCTGGCGTTTCGCCATCATCTCTTTCAAGTTGGGCGCATCCACAAACTCAGCCGTCATGAAGACGGTAAAATCTTTGTAGCCGCAGGTGTACAGCCGCGCAATATTTGGGTGGTCCAGCGCCGTGGCCGCCCGCGCCTCTATAAGGATCTTTTTCAGTAGATCGTTTACGTCTTCCAGCCATTCCGGCACGTCAAACTTGCGCAGCGCCACAAAACGGTCCTGTTGCGGATTCCGCGCCTGGCTTACCACGCCTACGCTTCCGCGTGGCAATTCCTTCACTAATTCAAGCCGGTCCGTCCGAGGCGCAGCAGGTGCTGTGGCTGTTGCGGTGGCAGTAGCTGTGCCGCTAGCGGCATCCGAATTCTCTGGCATGTTAAGAGCCCCTATTGCGAGTTCTCTGGGAGGAGGACACCCAAAGCTTACCCCAAAGGTCCACTATCCGTGCCCATAAGAACATGGTCTGGCGTTACAAAGGTAATTGTGAGATTCCAAGGTTTGAGCGCCTGAACCGTGTCATACAAGATCTTTAAATACAGTCACTTATGGCGATTGCAGCGAGCATGGTGCAGGGGGATTTAGGGATTTTGTTGCCGGTATTTATTAAACCATGCACCAGGAAACAGAAGTCGGGAACTTCAAAATCCACACTTGACATCGACGGATAATCCACTACCATATGGTTGTGGATATGCTAGATACAACATTTGCGGCTCTGTCTGATCCAACCCGCCGGGCGATGATCGAACGACTCTCCCATGGGCCTGCCTCTGTGCATGGATTGACGGAACCGTTTGCAGTCTCGCAGCAGATGATTTCAAAACATATTGCCTACCTGGTGCGGGCGCGGATTGTGATCAAGACAAAGCGTGGACGAGAGAGCGTGTGCACGCTTAGGCCAGAGGCGATAAAGACAGTCAGCGACTGGGCGATTAGCTATCGTCGATTCTGGGAAGAGAGTCTCGACAAGCTGGATGCGGTTGTGAAGCAAATGAAAAAAGAGGAGGCCAGAGATGACAAAAAACACGGTTAACGAGACAGAGCGGATG
>DASZMF010000434.1:0-1929 GCA_035552035.1 Candidatus Angelobacter sp. | reverse complement strand
ACAGGGGCAAACGCTGCGTTTGATACAAAGCTTCAGCGACCAGATGGGCCTCTTGAGTACCTCGTTTGTTTATGACAACGCGGTCGTGATCAACGCATTTCTGGAGCGCGGCACCAACGCGGATATTCAGCGCGCTCTAGTCCTGGGTGAAACTCTGCTTTATGCGCAGCAAAACGATCCCGCAGGCGATGGAAGAGTTCGCCAGGCGTATTTTGTTGCTCAGCCGGATGCGAACGGCGTGTTTCTTCAGGAAGCACTCGCGCCATTCTTCTTCATCGGCTCGGCGACAGGTGACATGTCCTGGACGGGAATGGCCCTGGCGCATCTTTTCCAGCGCAGTTCAGACCACAAATTTCTGGATGGTGCTGTGCGACTGGGGCAGTGGATTGTGAACAACGCCTTCAGTGCGATTGGTCCCGGTGGCTTTACCGGTGGCGTGGACAATGGCAATAACCGGGTAACTTTTAAATCGACAGAACATAATATTGATGCCTTTGCTCTGTTCACCATGCTCGCCCAATTTACGGGCGACGCTTTCTGGATTACGCAGGCACAACACGCGCGCAGTTTTATTGAAGCCATGTTCAATACTGCTGGCGGATTTTTCTGGACCGGCACGCTGCCGGATGGGATCACCATCAACACAAATCCAATTCCGGAAGACGTAAACACATGGTCGTTCCTGGCGTTTAAAGATAAGGATTTCGCCAGCTCACTTGACTGGGCCAAGACAAACCTGGCTGTTACTGATACGCCGCAAAATATAAACACGTCAGTGGCCGGTAACACAGTGCGGATATCGGGCGTTACGTTCAGTAATTTCGCGCAGCATCCTCCAATCGTCAATAACGGCCTGGCTCCTTCTGACCAATTCTCTGCGCCGCCGGACCCAGGAGCTGTCTGGCTGGAAGGAACAGCGCATCTGGCTGCGGCGCTGCTTGCCCGCGGACTTTCCGCAGAGCACGATATTCCGGGATTCGCAGGCGACGTGGATACCGCACGCTTCCTGCTGCTCAATAGCCTTGGAGCACAGGCAACGCAGGGCATCGGGCAAACCGTGGCAGGAAAGTTGATCATTGCTGGTACAGGATTGGTGGCGGCTTCCAGTGAACTGAATAACGGATTCGGCTTTTCAAATAAACCGAACCCGCACACTGGCGCGACGGGATGGTTTGCTATTGCAGCTCTGGCGGGTAATCCATTTCAACGGTGACTTGTGCATAGAGCAGAAGCCAGCTTGCAGCAAGGGCGGCAAGCTGGTTTGTCTGCAAATCATTCACCCAGTCGCCTTACCTCTCCTGGGATTCACCCGGGGCTCCCGGGTTCAAGAAATAGCTTTCAGAGGATGAGCTACGGAACGTGTTCCATTATGGCACTACCCCGCCTTATTAGCGCGAGTCTAGAACAATTGCCGGTATTGTGTCCCGCTTGAAAAGGTAGCTCGTTAGGATCGTCCAGCTGGTGTCCTTTACAGATCTTAAAATACCGGAATATAGAATAATGACAGAGAGACCAACTAGTTTTGAAAAAGTTGGTATAGAATTTGCGAGCAACCTGCACGCCACTTGATCGACTATAGTCAACTTGGTTCTCCGGAACTGATTGCGGAGTGTGTCGCCACTATGCACGCCGCAGCCTGGCAGGAGTTTGTTCGCCGCTTCCAACCCTTAATTGCCGGAGTCGTGGCCCGTACCGCGGGCCGTTGGGGTTCCGTTACTCCCGCTCTGGTCGATGATCTGGTCCAGGAAACCTACGTCAAGCTTTGTACAGAGGAATTCAGGCGTTTGCGTGAATTTGAAAGCCGGCACGAAGACGCCATTTATGGTTATCTCAAGGCTGTTGCCTACACAGTCACCCTTGACCATTTTAAGGTGTATTACGCGATCAAACGGGGCAGCCGCCTGCACAGTACTTCCGATTTTGATTCTT
>DASZMF010000433.1:0-3861 GCA_035552035.1 Candidatus Angelobacter sp. | reverse complement strand
TCGCGGCACGCTGTATTTGTTTGTTGTAATCGTAATTACTTACTATGCCGGTGTCCTGGTCTGGAAAGACCGCGATGAGCGCATGGATGAAATTGCGGATTCCACACCGACGCCAGACTGGATATCGTACGCGCCGCGCCTGCTCACGCTGATGATTATGGTCATGCTCATGCAAAGCGCCGCGCTGCTCGGCGGCATTGCCGTACAAACATGGCATGGCTACCATCGTTATCAACTCGGCCTATACGCATATGAGCTGTTGGTTCGCGATGCTTCTGCGTTCCTGTTCCTGAGTGTCCTTGCCTTTTTTATTCACGTGCTTTCGCCCAATAAATACATTGGGTACTTTTTCTATATTGTCTTTCTTGCCGCGAATGCATTTGTATGGCGGCCGCTGAACATCGCCACCAGCCTGGTCCGCTTTGGCAACAGGCCGCAGGAAATCTATTCAGACATGTTTGGCGACGCGCCGTATCGCGCTGCCTGGGACTGGTACTCGCTTTACTGGCTCTTCTTTTGCGGAGTGCTCGCCATTTTTACTGTAATGTTCTGGCCGCGCGGCAAGCAGGACCGCTGGCTTGGCCGTCGCCGCAATGCGGCCCAGCGTTTTCATGGCGGCTGGATTTCCGCGAGCCTCTTGTGCGTGCTGGCCTTTGCGTCCACCGGCGGCTGGATCTGGTACAACACTGAGATTATCAACCGCGTGGTTGGGCCGAAGACGCAAATGCGGCTGCAGGCCGAGTATGAGAAGACCTACAAGCAGTTTGAGAAAAAGCCCCAGCCGCGCGTCCGCAGCATAAAGTATGCGGTTGATATTTATCCGGAGTCGCGCAACATGGTGATGCGGGCGGAGCAGGTCATCCAGAATCCCCTTGCCCAGCCCATCGACGAAATTCAATTCACGGTGGACCCCAATTACATCACTGAGATTGAGATTCCTGGGGCCTCACTGAGCAAGGACGATACCAAACTCTACTACCGGATATACAAATTCGATTCACCCTTGCAGCCCAATGAAAGCCGCACCATGCACTTCACGGTGAAGAGCAAGAACCATGGCTTTGAAAACAGCGTGAGCACGGTGGAACTCGTCCAGAACGGGACATTCTTTAACAACGCGATTGGGCCGAGGATTGGCTATGACTCGGGACGCCAGCTCACCGATCCCAATGATCGTAAGAAATACGGGCTCAAAGAAATTGACGTCATGCCTATCCTGGAGCGAAATTGCACCACAGATTGCATGGATACATACATTGGGCTGCATTCCGATTGGGTTGACGTGCAGACGGTCATCAGCACCTCTGCCGATCAGCTGGCGATTGCGCCAGGCTCGTTGACGCGAGAGTGGCAGGAGAATGGCCGCCGCTACTTTGAATACAAACTGGACCACCAGTCCCTGAATTTTTCCAACTTTATGTCCGCGCGCTATGAGGTGGCGCGTGAAGACTGGAATGGCATCAAGCTGGAGGTCTATTACGACCGGCAGCATCCGTGGAATGTCCCGCGCATGATGAATTCGATGAAGAAATCGCTGGACTATTACACGAAAAACTTCGGTCCTTATTATCACAAGGAAGCCCGCATCATCGAGTTTCCGCGGGTGGCCACGTTTGCGCAGGCGTTCCCGGGGACCATGCCGTATTCAGAGTCCATCGGCTTTATCGCCAACATCAATAAGCCTGACGATATTGATTTTATTTATTATGTCGTCGCGCATGAGATGGCGCACCAGTGGTGGGCGCATCAGGTGGTTGGGGCGAACATGGAAGGCGCGACCATGCTTTCCGAAAGTCTTGCCCAATATTCCGCGCTCATGGTCATGGAAAAGGAATATGGCCGCGACATGATGCGGAAATTCCTGAAATATGAAATGGACAACTATCTGCGCTCGCGCGGCACGGAGCGTTTGAAAGAGCGGCCACTGATTACGGTGGAAGCGAACCAGGGTTATATACACTATCGCAAGGCCAGCGTGGTGCTCTATTACCTGAAAGAGATGATTGGAGAAGAGGCGGTCAATCGCGCTGTGCGGAAAGTGATCCAGCAGTACGCTTATGCGCAGCCGCCGTATCCCACGTCGCACGCGCTGGTGGACGCATTGCAGGAGCAGACGCCGCCTGATCTCCAGTATCTGATCAAAGATTTGTTTGAAGACATCACCATCTTCTCTAACCGCACGCTGGATGCCTCAGCCCAGAAGCGCCCCGACGGCAAATACGACGTGACGCTCAAAGTTGAGGCGCACAAATACAAGGCCGACGCCAAGGGCAATGAAACGGAAGTGCCAGTGAACGATTACATTGATATCGGCGCGTTCGCCAAACCGGCTAAGAAAATGCAGTACGGGGACACGCTGCATCGCGAGCGGGTACACATTACCCAGAAAGAATCGACTCTGACCTTTGTGACCGACTCCTTGCCGGACAAAGCCGGCATCGATCCGTTCGCGTTGTTGATTGATCGCATTCCAGATGACAACACAAAGTCTGTGACGCTGGTAGGCGGCAAATAAAATCGCGAGCTCGTATGGGGCCTTGTGCTTCTTGGCTGGAAAAGCAAGCACAAGGTCTCTCGCCGCTACGCCGGCGCTGAAGACGGCGCGCCGCCGCAAAACGCGACTCGAGATGACGATCAGTAGTTGGAGCAGTTGCTACAGCATTCAAGTACCACCCTGCATTTCCTCTGCCCGGTTACACATCCGCGCCGGATTCTGTTAGCTTGGATTCTGGATGATTTCTTTCTCAAACATCAATAAGCAGTACGGCAGGCAGCTGGTTTTTGTTGACGCCTCATTTCAACTCAACCCCGGCGAGAAGGTTGGCTTGGTCGGCCCCAATGGAGCAGGGAAGACAACTCTCTTCCGCATGGTTGTGGGTGAAGAAGCGCCGGACGAAGGCGAAGTCTCCGTACCCAAACGGCTCACGATCGGTTATTTTCGCCAGGACGTGGAAGAAATGTCTGGGCGCTCGGTGCTGGATGAAGCCATTGCCGGCAGCGGCCGCGTGGGCGATCTGCACCACGAACTGGAAGCGTTGCAGCATGACATGGGCGATCCTGATAAAGCGGACAACATGGACAAAATCCTGGAGCGCTTTGGCGAGGTGCAGGAAGAGTACGAACACCTGGGCGGATACGCCCTGGAAGCGCAGGCACGCGAAGTTCTCCACGGACTGGGTTTTAAAGACGACCAGATTGATGGCGACGTAGGGGCGCTTTCCGGGGGATGGAAGATGCGCGTGGCGCTGGCTCGCGTTCTTTTAGGCCGTCCGGAAGTTTTGCTGATGGACGAACCCACGAACCATCTTGATCTTGAATCCATCATCTGGCTGGAGCAATTTCTGCGCACGTTTCAAGGCGCGCTGCTGATGACCTCGCATGATCGCGAGTTTATGAACCGCCTGGTCACAAAGATCGCGGAGATCGAAGGCGGCGAAATCATCAGCTATTCCGGCAACTATGATTTCTACGAACGCGAGCGCAATATCCGCGCGTCGAATCAGGAAGCAGCGTTTGCGCGGCAGCAGTCCATGCTGGCCAAGGAGCAGCGCTTCATTGATCGTTTTAGAACCCATGCTGCCAAGGCCGCGCAGGTGCAGAGCCGCATCAAAGCACTGGATAAGATCGAGAAAATCGAGCTGCCCAAGAAACGCCAGATCGTAAAATTTGAATTCCGTGCGCCTGCACGCTCCGGTGAACAGGTGGCCGTGCTTGAAGACCTGCATAAAAGCTATGGCAAGCGCGTGATCTATGACGGCTTCAACCTGACGATTCGCCGTGGCGAACGCTGGGCGGTGATGGGCAGAAACGGCGCGGGAAAAACCACTCTATTAAAGATGATTGCCGGTGCCAGCCAGCCGG
>DASZMF010000432.1:0-5080 GCA_035552035.1 Candidatus Angelobacter sp. | reverse complement strand
TGCTAGAGAGATTTTGCGGATGCGCGAAATCACCAGCCAGCTCATAGCCAAGCATTCCGGGCAGAAGCTGGAAAAGGTGGAGAAAGACGTTGAGCGTGACTTTATAATGAACGCACAGCAGTCTAAAGAGTACGGAATAATTGACGATATCATTTACAAGCACAAGTAAGAGTACGTAAGTCAGCATCGGCCGGGCTCTGGCCAGAAACACAAATCAGCCCGACCGCACCAAGGAGTTGATCGTGAAGCCCAGGACACCGGAAGAAACACTTCGTTGCTCGTTCTGCCACAAATCGCAGGACGCAGTTGCCAAACTCATCTCTTCACCCAGCGACTATCCCCGGGCTTACATCTGCGACGAGTGCGTAGCTGTCTGCAACTCCATTTTGGAAGATGACCGCACGGAATCGCATGCCGCGGCCGCTCCCAACCATCTGCCTAAGCCGCAGGAAGTAAAAACTTTCCTCGACGAATACGTCATCGGCCAGGACCAGACCAAGAAAAAACTTTCCGTCGCCGTTTACAACCACTACAAGCGGATCCACATGAACCGCACCAAGAGTGGCGAAGTCGAGCTGGCAAAATCCAACATTATGCTCATCGGCCCCACGGGCACCGGCAAAACTTTGCTGGCGCAGACCCTGGCCCGCATGCTCGACGTACCTTTTGCCATCGTTGACGCCACCACCCTCACAGAAGCCGGCTACGTTGGTGAGGACGTGGAAAATATCGTGCTCAAACTATTGCAAGCTGCTGACGGTGACGTAGGCCGCGCGCAGACCGGCATCATCTATATAGATGAAATCGACAAAATCGGCCGCAAGGACGAGAACCCCTCCATCACCCGCGACGTCAGCGGTGAAGGCGTGCAGCAGGCTCTTCTCAAAATCCTTGAAGGCACCATCGCCAACGTTCCTCCGCAAGGTGGACGCAAGCACCCGCACCAGGAATTCACTCCCGTCGATACCACCAACATTCTCTTCATCTGCGGCGGCGCATTCGTCGGACTGGAAAAGATTGTCGCCCGCCGTATTGGCAAAAAATCCATGGGCTTCCGCACCAGTGAAGCCAAGGAAAAAGAATTTACAGAAGCCAGCAAGCGTGACACCGAGCTGCTGCAAAAAGCCGAGCCCCAGGACCTGGTCCGCTTCGGCCTGATCCCAGAATTTGTCGGCCGCCTCCCTGTCGTCGGAATCCTCAATGACCTGGACGAAGCCGCCCTCATCGAAATCCTGACCCGTCCGCGCAACGCCATCGTCAAGCAATACCAGCGCATGTTCGAGTTTGAGAGCGTAAAGCTGCGCTTCTCTGAAGGATCACTCGGCGCCATCGCCCGTGAAGCCATGCAGCGCAAAGTAGGCGCCCGCGGCCTGCGCATGATCCTGGAAGAGCTCATGCTTGACCTCATGTATCACCTGCCCAGCCAGAAACGCGTGAAGGAATTTGAAGTAACCAAGGAAATGGTGGAACGCAGAGACATCTCGCTCCCAGCCATGGAAAAAGCCGGCTGAAGCCTTCCTCAATAATTCATTCAACCGCCTGCCGCAAAGCAGGCGGTTTTGTTTGCATTGGCCCTTAGCTCTTAGCCTTTGAAGTTTGGCGATTCGCTATTTGCAACTTCCCGAATCTCGCATGAGCTTCAGCGCTTCGATCACCCAAATCATCCGAGCGTCGCGCGATCACACGATTCAAAATCAGTGTCATCAGTGTTGAACGGTGATAAGAATTGCTTTGCCCGATCCTCCTCCGCGTCTCCGCGCCTCCGCGGTGAATCCGCTCGCTCCTCCTTCGCGACCTCTGCGTCCTCTGCGGTAGAAAGCTCCTATTCCAATCAGCGTTCATCCGCGAAAATCCGCGGTAAAATCTTTTGCCTTCCTCCGCGTCTCCGCGATGAGCTTTTGCTTTCCCGATGACCCGATTTCCCGATTTCCCGATCTAATTAAACGCTCCTTTTAACTCGATCACTTCTACAGGCGCCTCCGGCCAGTTATCTTCCCAGCAAATAATCAAATCGCAGAACGCCGCATCATGGTTGTGCCGCAGAAAATTTCTGCTTTCATATTCAAATTCAATCTTCACCCTCTGCAGCCGATTCTCCGCCATCACCCGCAGCGCCTCTCCATCCGGATACTCCGCCTGAACCCGCAGCATCTGGAACCCCATCCCCTCCGCCATCGCCCCAAACAGAAAGATCACCCCAGCCTCATTCACCGGTGCACACACCAGCGGACACGGCCTCAACAACCGCCCATAGACCGGCCGGTCGCCCAAAACCTTCCTGCCAGTCCGCTCCCCGCCAGCTTTCTGCCCATCAGCCAGCCCATTGGCCTCACCATCAATCAGCGCCAAAACGTCCTGCCAGTCGTCCGTCAGCCCGCGCTCCAGAGCATATCGCTTCATCCCCTCCGGAACCTTTGACCACGATCCAAAAAGCCTCCTGAACGGCCTAACGCTGTAGCGGCTTTCGCGCTCAAATTCAAAAACCGTAGGCAGCTTCTTGCTGGCGCGGACCGCCCTAGTCCAGTCATCAAATATCCGCTCCATCTCCAGCTTCATCCCGCCGCCCGTCTTCTGCAGACCACACTCCTTCAGCGCCGTCATGTAATTCCCAAAATACCTGTTCACATCATGCCGGCTAAGCCCAGCATGCCGGGCCAGCTCCACCCGGTTAGGCACCCGCCCCAACATCTCAGTGCAGTTCCGAATCGCAGTAATAACCTCTTCGCGTGTCAAATTCTTTACGCTGTCCATGCTCTTTACACTGTCCATGTTTTCTCCAATAAAAAAGCACCCGGATGAGTGACTTCGGCTGCTGTAGATTTTTGGTGTTGATGTTGGCTTGGGTGGTTGATGTTGGCTTGGGTGAACGTGTCGGGTGATTGGTGCTGGTGTTGTTTCTTGGTTTTGCGGTGTTGGCGTTGCTAAATACCAATTACTAAATACCAACTACTGCCCCTCACTATAGGCGAAAAGCCCCTGCCATGTCACGAGCGAAGTAGTACATAATGCCACGCGCGAAGTAGTACATCTTGACAGCCAATTTTCATCAGACAATTCATGTCTAAGTCCGATAAGTCGCGGCTGAAGAACCTTTACCTAATTGCTAAGTTTCAAAATATCAATTGTGAAAGGGGTGCGGAATCGCCAGTAAAGCACCAGCGAGTGTGCTTGATCGCCAATTGCAAATGGTTGCATGTTTTTTGAGCGAAACGCCGGCACCGCTTCCGGCAGTAAACCATAATTCGGCTTGTATTCTGCTTATTCTTGTGCGAAATTAAAGCGAACAAATCCACACTATTGAGTCGTTAGAATCAATGGCTTTGATTTGTGTCCAGCGCGAGTTTGGGCTCCAGAATGCAAAGCTTTGCTTCGCCTCAGAGACTGCATGAGAACACAAAGCTTTGCTTCGTATCAGAGACTGTATGAGAACACAAAGCTTTGCTTCGCCTCAGAGACTGTATGAGGACACCAAGCTTTGCTTCGCCTCAGAGACTGCATGAGAACACAAAGCTTTGCTTCGCCTCAGAGACTGTATGAGAACACAAAGCTTTGCTTCGTATCAGGGCACGGGCTTTAGCCGTGCCGTAATCGGATAGTTAAAATTGGGCTTTAGCCCCTGTTTATATGGCAATACCTGCAAGAAACTCGGACCGCCGCGCCATCATAGCTGGCCGTCGCATTTTCTTTGTTACCTCCAAGACCAGCCTGGGCCGCCAGCTTCTTCAAACCCAAGCCACCGCAGAGCTATTGATTGATGTTCTGCGCTCCAATACATTGGCTGGCAAATTCACAGTACGTGAATTCGTTGTCATGCCTGACCATCTTCACGCGCTCATCAGCCTTGACAGCCACATGAGCGTTGAACGCGCCATTCAACTCATCAAAGGCGGATATTCATTCCGATATACCAACGAACTTGGCCTCACCGGGGAGATCTGGCAGCCAGGATATTCCGAAGTCCGCATTATGGATAGAAAGAGCTATCTCGCGCACAAAAGATACATTGACAATAACCCGGTTAAAAAAGGTCTGGCGGCAAGCGCTGAAGAGTATCCGTATTGTTCGGCTTATTTGCGCAAAATGAAGAAGGCCAGCGGCTAAAGCCGGCCTTTTTTACGCCCTTACGGCACGGCTGAAGCCCGTGCCCTGATAACGAAGCACGAAAATCCTCCCCACGATATTGCAGTACCGCCTTGGCGGGCATTTTAAAAATAGCTCACCACATAATGTTGCGGCAAAAAAATACACTTCAACATAGGTGACCACCATTGCCTGAAATGCGCACGGCCTAAAGCCCTCTAGAGGCGAGCGCGTCGGGGTCCACGCCACGCCCGTCTTCCGCGTGCTGGGCGCGGGATACGAAGCCGTGGGTAAAAGAGTGGCTATTGGGTTGCGTGGCTCTGCTTCGTATCAGGGCACGGGCTTCAGCCGTGCCATAAAAAAAAGAAAGAAAACAATTCCTTACTGCCGTAGGCCATCGCGCAGTGCGAACGGAGCGCACACAAGTAATTCGCGGGCCGTAAAATCCTGGATTTTAAAATTACCAAATTACCAATTTGCGCAAGCTGAATCCAGCGCCGTAGGCGCGAAACAGCCTAGCCCAGGCGCGTAAGCCCTGGGAAATGATGAGAATAAAAACACAAGCGCCGTAGAGCCTGCCCTGAGCGAAGCCGAAGGGTGCGGCACAGAGCGCGGTCGAAAAGACGCACCGCTGAAGGCTTCAAAAGACGCTGCACAAGAATCAAGGTCGCAATCGCGTTGTTTTATACCCTAAAAAATGCTCCAGGCCCGCCAGGGACGAAAGAAAATAGCCCGGCATGTTTCCGAGTCCCGGCCCGCCGGGATGAGGAATAAATGCCGGGTAATGAACGAAAAGAAACAATTCCTTACTGCCGTAGGCCGCCGCGCAGTGCGAACGGAGCGGCATTTCGTATCGCGATGCAATATCCTCTATCTACGGCACCAGCCTAATGTATAAACAACAAATGCGAATCCCCCTGCTATTTTTAACCCTAATATTCTCCCTTGCTGCTCATGCCGCCCACAAATCGAAACTCGCACAATTGCCTGACGGCATTCT
>DASZMF010000431.1:0-2241 GCA_035552035.1 Candidatus Angelobacter sp. | reverse complement strand
CAGGCGTGGGGGAAAGTTTAAATGCGAAGGCGGGAATGAAGCCAGAAGTTTTTCACGGAAATTCAAAAAGGGCTGCCGTTCCTCATCTTTATGAGGAACAGCAACCCTTTAAAGAAATTTTGTAACTGATTTTAAGTCGCCCTACTTGTCATAGTGCAGCAGTGAGAAGATTTCCGTGCCTTCAAACTTCTTTGCGCCGTTCAGGAAATCCAGCTCCACCACAAATGCCAGCGCTTCCACTTTTCCGCCCAGTGACTGCGTCAGCTGCAGGCAGGCGTTCGCGGTGCCGCCCGTAGCCAGCAAGTCATCTACGATCACCACCCGCTGTCCGGGCTGGATCGCGTCTTTGTGTATCTCCAGCGTATCGGTGCCGTATTCCAGGTCGTACGTCCACTTTACGGTTTCAGCCGGCAGTTTGCGCGGCTTGCGGATCGGCACAAAGCCGGCGTTCAACCGATAAGCCAGCGCTGGTCCAAAGATGAACCCGCGCGCTTCAATGCCCAACACCAGGTCAATATCGCGATCAAGAAAATGTTCAGAGAGCGCGTCAATCAGCGTGGCAAAGCCGACTTTGTCTTTGAGCAAAGTCGTAATGTCATAAAACAAAATCCCTTTTTTGGGAAAGTCCGGCACTTCGCGGACCAGCTTCTTCAAATGTTCACAGCTCAATGCGGGTTTCGGCTCCATCTACCATGCTCCTTCAATGCGAAAAGTGGTTAAGCCCTCAACCGGCGAAGCCGGCAATTCTGTTACCTCATCCACGCGCGCGGCCCGCGGCCCCTGGCGCAATTTGGCGCTAAATGCGGCATGTTGCTCATCTGTGCCCATGGCCAAAGATTCTACCGTGCCATCAATGTTGTTGCGGACCCAGCCTGCCAGCGCAAGCACGCGCGCTTCATGCTCAACAAACCAGCGGAAGCCCACGCCCTGTACTCGTCCACGAACAATGTAACGCTTCGCAATCATCATCGTTTATGCCCGAGGTTTAAGCCCATGTGGTTCTAAGCTCTAGTGGTTTAAGCCCGTGTGGTTTAAGCTCTGGAAAGATACGCGCCTTCCGCAGTGTCCACGCGGATTTTTTCACCTTCATTGATGAAGGGCGGCACCTGCACCACCAGCCCGGTTTCAGTCTTGGCCGGCTTGGTCACGCTTGATGCCGTTGCCGACTTCAGCCCTGGCTCGGTTTCCACCACGGTAAGTTCCACCGTCTGCGGCAGCTCAATGCCCACGGCCTTGCCATCATAAAATTCAACTTTTATGTGCAGGTTCGGCGTCAGGTAGTCCACGGAGTCACCCAGCGTGTCTTTGCCCAGGTGGGTCTGCTCGTAATTTTCCGTATTCATGAAGCAGTACGTGTCGCCATCCTGATACAGAAATTCCATGGCAACTTCATCCACCGTGATTTTTTCAATAGGATCGCTGGAGCGGAAGCGGTGCTCAAACATGGCGTTGGTGCGAATATTCCGCAACTTTGCCTGGATGAACGCGCGCAGATTGCCGGGCGTGCGGTGTTCCACGGTAAAGACCAGGTGCAGGTCATTGTTGTGCTTAATAATCATCCCCGGACGCATCTGGGTTGCTGGAATCGACATGTGTTGAACTCTCTCCTTGAAACGCTTACCTAGCCTAGCTTGCTTAATTTAGATTGGTGGGTCTTTGTCTGGTTCCCGTGGGAACTGCAAAACAGACGGCCGGACTTCTGCTTTTCTGAAGCCGATGGCAGACGAACTAAAAATTTTACCTCAAATACGCGTCACTCTGCAGCTTTGCCGCACAAAAGCCCGGGATTCATTCAAATTCCCTCTCAAAGAGGACAACACGCCTGCCGCCGCGGTTTTCTAATCAGGTAGGGAAACGTGCCAATTTTTGCCCTGGTACTGACTTGCCCTGGTGCTGATTGGCCAATCCCCGCAAAAGGAGAGAAGCGATGAGGGATTACACAGAAATAGAGTATGAAGAGCAATATTGGCGTCCGGAAAGAGACTCTGGCAGCAACCTTGCCAGCGGGATTAAGTGGCTTCTGATTGGCGCAGGCATTGGCGCGGGAGTTGGATTATTGCTGGCGCCAGCTTCCGGCAGCGATCTTCGTAGCGCCATTGCTTACGGTTGTCGCCGTGTACTGAGTGGAATTGGTAGCGGCATCAGCCGAGGCACGCAGGAACTTCGCGAACACGGTTCCAACCTGCTCAACTTCAGCCGCCACCAGGCGCGGCTAATCACTCTTTAAAACAAAATGCTTTT
>DASZMF010000430.1:0-14088 GCA_035552035.1 Candidatus Angelobacter sp. | reverse complement strand
ACGTTGGCGGGTTTTACGTGGAAAGCACCACGACATTGCCGGTGAAAACAATCGTCACCATTGACGCAAAGCTCGATGGCATTCAGATAGAGACTTTAGGCGTGGTGAACAGCATTACTCCACGCGTGGGCATGGAAATTGCCTTCCACAAAATTTCAGCGGAAAGCCAGCGCAAGGTCCTGCAGGCCCTGCAAAAGCTAAAACAACAATTATGGGACGCGCAACAGGTCCCCGCTCTTGCCATGGCTCGCGGTCCAGTGCCCGTGCCTCAGGCGGAGAATACCTCAGAGATCACTCCTCAACCGCCGAAAGCAGATGCCTGCCGAATCCTGGTGCACATCTGCCAGACTCTGGCTGCTGACTTTGAAGTCTGGAAGTCTGCCCGCTCCGTGAGCGAGATTGCAGAACTACGCAAGGCTGTAACGGAGTTGCACAAGAAACTTTCAACCGTCACCCAGCTGGAAGAGATGGAGTTTCTGGCGGTAAACCTGCCAGCCGGAAGGGCCTGATTCTTTGGCGGACAAATTTCTACGCTCTGCTTTGTGAAACGTGATTTGTGAAGTCTGATTTTAAAAGCCTAACCCTGGGCCACATCCCTTGGGTCACATCTTTAAAGGCGCATTTACAACCCAAGATCTGGTTGTAGGGCCGCATCTGAGATTGCCGCCAGCAGTTTCTTGGCGTCCACGGGCTTCGTAACATAAGCATCCATGCCGGCTTCCAGGCAGCGTTCACGGTCACCGCTCATGGCATGCGCTGTCATGGCGATGATCGGCAGATGTTTCCGCGTGCCGCGCTCCTGCTCTCGTATCACGCTGGTCGCCTCAAACCCATCCATATCTGGCATCTGCACATCCATCAGCACTAAATCAAAGCTTTCATCTTCCAGTGCTTTCAACGCTGCTTTGCCAGTACCCACCACCACGGCGGAATGCCCTTGCTTGGCCACCAAACGTGTGGCCAGACGCGAATTTACCAGATTGTCTTCAGCAATCAGGATGCGTAATTTCTTTTGCTCCGCGGCGGAGATTGCTCGCAGTTCCTGGTGTCCATTGGCAGCTTCATTTTGCAAATTCTCAGTAGCCGTGCCGAAGCACGCAGTGAAATGGAACGTGCTGCCTTTGCCCGTAGCACTCTCCAGCCAGATTCTGCCGCCCATGAGCGCCACCAGTTGTGACGCAATGGTGAGTCCCAAACCTGTGCCGCCATACTGCCGGGTTGACGAGCTATCAGCCTGCGCGAAAGCTTCAAAAATTGTCTTTTGTTTCTCTGCCGGGACGCCAATGCCGGTGTCGCTTACGCTGAATTGCAGCGTATTTTCGCCCGCCGCGTCTGTCAGCTTTTTGGCCAGTACCATGATCTCGCCCTGCTCGGTAAATTTGATCGCGTTGCCAATCAGGTTCATCAGCACCTGCCGCAACCGTCCGGGGTCGCCTATCTCAGTCTGAGGCAAGTCCGGCGTGAAATGGCACAGCAATGAAAGCTTTTTCTGTTGCGCTTGAACGGCCAGCTCGCGGGTCGTGGCCCGCACCACATCGCGCACGCTGAAAGGCACACGCTCCAGCTCCAGCTTGCGCGCCTCAATTTTTGAAAAGTCCAGAATGTCATTGATGATGTTCAGCAGCGCTTCCGCCGAGCTCTTGACCGTGGTGAGATATTCGCGCTGCTCTTCGTTCAGGTCAGTTTCCAGCGCCAGCCCGGTCATGCCGATCACGCCATTCATCGGGGTACGGATTTCATGGCTCATGTTGGCCAGAAATTCACTCTTGGCGCGGCTGGCTGCTTCCGCCGCTTCTTTGGCCAGACGCATTTGCTCTTCCGCTTCTTTGCGAGCGGTTATATCCACAAACGTGCCTTCCACCTCTGTCCCCATGGGGCCTTCCACCATGCTGGTGTTTGACATGACCCAGACATGGCTTCCATCTTTGCGGCGCAGTTTGATTTCCTGGTTGAATGCGCTGCCCTGCTCGGCCATCCTAATATCCAAAGTGTTCTTCTGCGCCGAATCAAAGAAAGCATCTGTGGCGGGCCGGCCAATCAGGTCTTCGCGTGAGTCATATCCCAGAATTTTGGCGCCCGCTTCATTGCAATCCAGAAAATTTCCAAACTGCGAGCAGCGGAAGACACCGGCCATGTTGCGCTCAAATAGCAGACGATATTTTTGTTCGGACTGGGTCAGCGCATCTTGCGCCCGCATCTGCTCGGTGATGTCTGAGAGCAGGCCGCTCGCGTATTTCAATCCACCGGCTTCATGCGTTCCCACGGAGCGGGCATGGGCCCAGATCCATGTTCCGTCAGGGCGAACGGCCCTCACCTTTACGTCAAAAAGTTTTCCCGTGGTGAATAACTGCTCAAAGCCGGCGCGGGCTATCTCCAAATCGTCGGGGTGTATGCATTCCAGCCACGCACCTGAGCCGCGACGGTAAAATTCTTCCGGTGGCAGTCCCAGCATTTTCTCAATGTTGGGGCTGGCAAAGGTAATACGCTGCTGCTCATCCACCATCCAGACCACGTCCGGAATGTTATTTACCAGGTTGCGATATCTCTCGTCCGCCTCATGCAATGCCTGCTGCGCAGCCTTGGTTTGCGTAACGTCACGGACGATCGCGGAGACTCCAATCACCCCTCCCTGCGGATTCTTGATGGGGGAATAGGTCATGGCCAATTCAACTTTTCTTCCGTCTTTACGCTGCCGCAGGCTTTCAAAACGGACAACCTCGCCGGCAAGAGCCCGTGCGAATACTTCCTCAAACTCTTCAAGACGATCCGGGGGCATGAACATTCTGTTGGATTTCCCCAGGACCTCTTCAGCGGTATAGCCGTAGATGGCCTCGGCTCCCTTGTTCCATCCGACAATCGTAGTGTCGCGGGAGGCTGCCACAATCGCATCTTCCGAAGATTCCACCACCGCAGCCAGAATTCCGCGGGCATTCTCCGCCCGTTTGCGCTCGGTAATATCGCGCAAGATCGAAGCCACGGCCACCAGCTTCCCCTGCGCATCTTTCACCGGCGATACCGAAGCGGAAATCTCTATGCGACGGCCGTCTTTGGTCATGGCACTGCCGTCAAAAGTGGGAACAGTCTCGCCTCGCCGCACACGCTCAACTACGCCCTTTACCATTTCAGAAGCTTCGGCGGACGCCAGCGTGGAAATGTTCCGCCCAATCATTTCTTCAGCCTGGTAACCGAAGAGCGATTCCGCTCCCTTATTCCAGCTAACAATGATTCCTTCCGGTGTGCGCCCGATAATGGCGTCTTCAGAAGAGTCAACGATGGAAGCCAGAAATTTCTGCGCTTCTTCGGCTGCGCGGCGCTGCGTAACATCCTGCTTCATGGCGATGTAGCCGGTAATGCATCCCAGGGAATCTCGCAATGGCGTAATGGTTGTTTCTTCTGTGTAGAGCGAGCCGTCTTTGCGGCGATTGATTAGCTCTCCGCTCCAAACGTTTCCGGCGCGGATGGTCCGCCAGACATTGTCATGAAAGGCGGCATCGTGCATATCTGATTTAAGGATGCGTGGAGTCTGACCTATCACTTCCTGGCTGGTGTAGCCGGTAATACGCGTGAAGGAGGGATTTACATAACGAATATTTCCGGAAGCGTCAGTAATAACTATGGCTTCCGCAGTTTGCTGGATGGCCGCCACCAGATCAGCTTTCTCAATCTCTTCCAGCTGGCGATGGGCGGCAAGAATGCAGGCCTGCGTCGGCTCTCCGAACGAGGGATCCACGTCCGCACGGCCAGAGGACTGGCCCAGCTGAGTGGAAGCATCAACACCGTCAATCGGATTGCTCTTTGCCAGGACTGGCTCCTTCGCCACCCAATCATCCCTTTCGCGGCATGCCGAATGCAAGGGCACAGCCGGTTACGTCCGGTATCTTGGTTTTCCCTAAACCAGAGTTTAGCTAAATTAAGAAAAAACTTAGATCAAACAAGGTAAGCGCTAATCATACAATTCCGCGCGGTTCTCATAGGGTTTATCGGCACAGCCTATTGTGCCATTAATATCAGCGGCTGCTCGATAGGTAATTCATCAATGCCTTGGACTGGGCGCTCTTGAGTACTCAAGTCCTTTCCTTTTCTGCCGATAGAAAGGTCAAGGAGTTGCCACATGTCTTCCAGAAATCGTTCCACCCGGAGCAGCCTGCGCCGCAAGGTGGTGTTGCCGGTTACCGTGTTCCGGCAAAATGGGCAGGAGAAACAACTGGCCCACACTCTGGACCTCACTGAAGTCTCCGCCCGTTTGGGCGGGTTGCTTTCTTTGCTGGAGCCAGGGGAGCTCATAGAGATCCAGCGCGGCGCGGTAAAAGCCAAGTTCCAAGTGTTCTGGATGGGCGCGCCCGGAAGCGCCATGCAGGGCCAGGCTGGCGTTCGCAGCATGGAGCCGAACAAAAATATATGGGGCATCAGCTTGCCGTCAGACGAAACGGACACCAAGCTGGCCGCGTCGCGCAAAGCAGAATCTGAGTCGAATACAGAAAGCCGTCCGGCCCCGGAAAAGCGCTGGCATACACGCTTTGAATGTAACGGCGGCGCATCCGTGCGGGCTGAAGGCTCAGGCTTTCCAGTCCATGGCCAGGTAAAGGATATTGCCCAGGGCGGCGTTTACGTGGAAACCACGGCGCCTCTCCCTACCAACACTGAAGTTTATGTAAAGATGAACGTGGAAGGCGTGGCCATTGAATCAGCGGGCGTCATCCGCACCAGCTACCCGATGGTGGGTATGGGCATCAGCTTCCAGAATATCTCAGCGGAAAATCAGGAACGGGTAGATGGCATTCTTCAGGCAATACGCGCCAAGGCTGCCGCACCAAAAAATCTAACCGAGACCGCTTATGCGCCCCCGGCCAGTCAGTCCAAAACAAATTCGGTGGGACTCCATCTGGATGCATATCCGGTGCGCGTATTGGCTATGGCCTGCCGTACCCTGGCTGCCGATTTTGATAGCTGGAAGGCTTCTCGCTCGCCGGCTGAACTGGATGAACTTCGTCTGGCGCTGGTGGAACTGCAGCAGAAACTCTCTCCTGCGCCGCAGATTGAACTTATAGATTTTCTTTCTTCAACCGTGCCCCGTGGTGGACACGCCTAATTTCTCCTGGGCTCCTATCCGCCACCTTGGCCACACATTGCCAGGGTGGCTTTTTTATTGGTGGCGATCTCTGCAACGTACCGGCTTTCTGCCGCTATTTCTTGTCCAGTCCGCAGGTCTGGCCGGCGTTGTGCGCGAAAAATATCAGGAACAGCAACAGCAGGCCGATGTTATCCAGCTCATTGCCAAAGTAGCGCCACACCGGCACGCCCTGCGGTAAAACCCACGTGGAGAGCAGCAGATTGAACATGAACAATGCCCCGACAATCGCAAAAGGACGCACCCAGAATCCGAGCACCATGGAAAGGCCAATCAGCAGCTCCGCCACTCCCACTGCATAACCTGAAGCCACCGGATATTTCAGTGTCTCCCGTAAAAATGGCTTATACGCGCTGATGGCGCTTTCCTGCACGTATCCAGTTACATATTTCTGGTAGCCGCCGTGGGCAAACTCATGCCCCATGAGTTTGTATTGCGCAAAAAATAAAAACATAATGCCGATTACAATCCGCGCCACCGCCATGGTCATGGACGATGGTCCGTTATTTCCCTTACCTACCATTCTCTCTCCCCTGTGAATAATATTTCGCCTGCGATCAGAGCAGCTATTGTTGCTTGTACACCTTTCCATCTTTCATCACAAACGTTACAGCTTTCAAGGCTTCAATATTGGCCAGCGGATCGCCCTGCACGGCCACGATATCTGCAAATGCTCCGGGCGCAATCACGCCCACCTGGCCCTTCATCTCCAGCAGATCAGCGGCGGTTGAAGTCGCGGACATGATGGCGTCCATCGGCGTCATGCCGAATTTCACCATGTATCCAAACTCATTCGCGATCGGCTCTGTCCACGGAATGCCGCCCATGTCAGTGCCAAAGGCAATTTTGATTCCTGCCCGCATGGCCTTCTTGAAAGAGATTTCATGCACCGCCGCACGTGCGCGATCACGCTGGCCATCTGGCGTATTGGCCGGGGCCCAGTCTGTGTAATAAACGCCCAGGGTTGGCACGTACCACGTACCATTCGTGCGCATTTGCGCGATGGCTCCATCATCCAGATCAAGGCCATGCTCAATCGAATCACAGCCACCATCCAGCGCCCGATGCAGGCCGATCCCGCTATAGGCATGGCAGGCGACTTTCTTTTGCTGCCCGTGAGCTTCATCGACCACGGCTTTCAACTCTTCCACGGTCAACGTAGGCTGCGAAACCAGGTGGCCGTCTTTATCCACCCAGGAGCGATGCGTCATATAAACCTTGATCCAGTCCGCGCCGTTCTCCAGCTGCTGGCGCGTGATCTTGCGCATCTCCACCGGCCCATCGCCAATCTGCGCGCCCTTGGGCACCACAATGTCAGGGTTATAGCCTTCCAGCGGATAGCCGCCCGTGACCGAGATGGCGCGCGTTACCACCAGCATCCGCGGGCCGGGAATAAAGCCGTCATTGATGGCTTCCTTGATTCCCACGTCGCCGTAGCCAGCGCCTTCTGTTTCGAGGTCGCGCAAAGTGGTAAAGCCTTCTTCCAATGCGCGTCGCGCAGCCACGGCCGCACGGGCCGCCCGATACGACGAAGGATGCTTCAGCAGTTGCACGTCATATCCACCCTCGGCCGGATCTTCACCCTGAAGAAAGATATGCGTATGCGTGTCAATCATGCCCGGCAGCACCGTTGCTCCCGCCGGCAGATTCACCAGCGTTGCTCCCGGCGGAAGATTTCCGTTCTCAGAGACACTTTCAATCTTGTTGCCCTTAATAACAATCAGCACATTGTGCCTGGGCTGCGCTGCAACGCCATCAATCAGGTTGGCCGCGCGGATGACAATGATCTTCTCTGCGACTCGAGCAGCTTTTTCCGGCTCACCACTTTGCGCCACGGCACTGGTTACAAAAGCCGCGGAAAATAACAAAACAAAGACCGGCAAAATAAAGACCGCCAAAATGGCTTTACGGCTTGGCATGTTGATGTTCTCCCAAACGTGATTTTTAGGCTCCATAGAAATACGCCTTGTGAGCTGAATATGCAATCGCTTATGAATTCTATCTGGAGAGCAGGATTCCAAAAGAGCAACGGCCGAAAAATGATTTGCCGGAAAAATTAGAGATATATGATCTGGCCGACAAAGAAAACACTGGCAGTCAGTTGCCCGCGCAAAAAAATCGGGGCAGCCGAAGCTGCCCCGATGTGTCTTGTGTCTTGTGTATTGTGTATTGAAGAAGTTACGCTGGTGAAGGCTTACCAGGCGCCATTCCAGGCGTTCTGCCAGGCTCTGGTTTCAGAACTTGCTGTACGGCGCCGTCGCCGCTGTCACCTTTTTGTGGAATCACGCGCGCTGGAAGCTGCTTGCCCTCAAGTATCAGTTTCAACTCGTTGGCATCCAGAACTTCGCGCTCCAGTAAAGCCAAAGCTATGCGGACCATGGCATCGCGGTTCTCCAGAATGATGCCTTTGGCTCTTTCATAACCTGTATTGACCAGGCGGCGAACTTCAGAATCAATTTCACGCGCAGTCTCTTCGCTGAAATCACGATGCTGTGAAAGCTCGCGTCCCAGGAAGATCTGCTCTTCTTTCTTGCCGAAGGTCAGCGGTCCCAGGCTGCTCATGCCCCACTCACAGACCATCTTGCGCGACATCTCAGTAGCGCGCTCAATGTCATTGCCCGCGCCGGTGGACATCTGGTTGAGGAAGATTTCTTCCGCCAGGCGTCCGCCCATCATCACGGCAATTTGCGTATTGAGGTAATCAAGGGTGTAGTTGTGCTTGTCAGTTTCAGGCAGCTGCATGGTTACGCCCAGCGCCATACCGCGCGGGATAATCGTTACCTTGTGCAGCGGATCCGCATGCGGCATCAGGGCTGCCACAATTGCGTGACCTGCTTCGTGATAGGCCGTAACCTTTTTCTCGTCTTCTGTAAGCAGCAGGCTCTTGCGTTCTGCGCCCATCAGGACTTTGTCTTTAGCTAGCTCAAAGTCATACATCAGCACAGATTTGCGATTGTTGCGAGCTGCGTTCAATGCCGCTTCATTCACCATGTTGGAAAGCTCGGCGCCGGAGAAGCCCGGTGTGCCGCGCGCCAGGATGGAGAGATCAACGTCATCTGCCAAAGGAATCTTGCGTGTGTGTACGCGGAGAATTTCTTCGCGTCCACGAACATCTGGAAGCGGAACAACAACGCGGCGGTCAAAGCGTCCCGGACGCAGCAGCGCCGGATCAAGCACGTCAGGCCGGTTGGTTGCTGCAATCAGGATCACGCCTTCGTTCGATTCAAAGCCGTCCATTTCGACGAGCAGTTGATTGAGTGTCTGCTCACGTTCGTCGTGTCCGCCGCCCAGGCCTGCGCCACGGTGGCGGCCTACGGCATCAATTTCGTCGATGAAGATAATGCAGGGAGCATTCTTTTTGCCCTGCTCAAACAGATCGCGCACGCGGCTTGCGCCCACGCCCACGAACATCTCAACAAAGTCTGAACCGGAGATGCTAAAGAAGGGAACATTTGCTTCACCGGCAACGGCGCGCGCCAGCAAGGTCTTGCCTGTTCCTGGATGGCCAACCAGCAGAACGCCTTTAGGAATGCGTCCGCCCAGCTTCTGGAATTTTTGCGCTTCGCGCAGGAACTCAATGATCTCCCGCAGCTCTTCCTTGGCTTCATCTACACCGGCAACATCCTTGAACGTAATCTTTTTCTGCTGCATGGAAAGCAGCCGGGCCCGGCTCTTGCCAAAACTCAAAGCTTTATTGCCGCCCGTCTGCATCTGGCGAATCATCACAAACCACAACACACCCAGCAGAAGAAACGGAGAGAACTGGACCAGCACAACTGACCAGCTCCAGCCCTGATTATCCTTAAATGTGGTCTTGGTAACGTCTCTGTGCGCGTCAAGCGCGGTGAGGAGTCCGGGATTGGCGGACTGTACACCGGTGTGAAACATGCTGCCGTCGCGAAGCTTACCCTTGGCTGTATTGCCCTCGATGGTTACATCCACAACCTTGCCATCATTCAGTTCGCTCATGAACTGGCTATAGGCTATTTCCTGATCTTTGCCGGCAGTCGTGCCGCTTTGAACGATTCTCCAAAGAACAAAGGCGACCGCTACGAGTGTTACCCATAAGATCACCGTCTTAAATGTCGAATTCACTGAGTGCTCCTAAATTCCTGGTCAGAATAAGTTTGCTGACCTATCTTGCCTGTTTCAAAAAAATACGCATCCATATTAAAGACGCTTTGCGATGAAAAAGGTTCCCCGGTTGCTATTCAAGTGGGGCAATACCGGTTAGATGCGCGACAACTATCTTTCGGTCTCAAACTTTCTCACTCTCAAGATTTTATACCCATCCACGCCACTGTGTACGCAGTAAAACCGCTTAAGAGGTGCCTAAGGATTACCCCGGTTCGGCGCGGCCGGCTATATAAGGCAGGTTTCGGCCAAAATGGCTCTCTCCCAGGCCATAGCCTACGACAAAACTCTCATTCATAAGAAAACCAAAGTAATCCGGTTGTAATGACACTCGCCGGGCTGACTGCTTGTCCAAAAGGACAGCTAGTTTTACGCTGGCAGCGCCCCGGCTGACCAGGTTCCGAATCAGGAATTCACTGGTGATACCAGACTGCACCAGTGCCTCCACTAACAAGACGTCCCGGCCGCTTACATCGAGCTCTGGACTGAAAAAAATCTGGGTGGTGGAGGCATCTGTCTCCGTGGATTCTGCCTTCACAAACTGGCAAACCACTTTCAAATCCAGCTCACGCACCAGGTCAGCCATAAAGATAAAGCCGTTTTCCATTACGCCGACCACATGTAGCGTTTTACCCTTGAAATCACTGGAGATTTTGCGCGCCATCTCCTGCACGCGCTTCCTGATCTGCTCGGCTGAAATCACTACTTTGGGATATTCAAACTTGGGATTTTGAGATGGACCAGGCTCAGGCTGAACGCCGTTTTCCTTTGCCTCAGCACTCATTTTCCATCTCCTCAATCAGGATTGCGTCACCAAAGCTGCTGGCAAAGTCTTTAGACACCGGGAAGCCGCGTATCCAGACGATCTGGCCTGCGCTCTCAATCACCGGCCAAGTCTTGCGCTGGGCAAGCGAAAAACGCTCCCCCAGACGATCAGGTTGCAGTAGCTCTTTGACTTTCTTTGGAGATTGGCTGTGCGCTGGAAAGAATCTATCACCAGCACGCCAATTTCTAACCGTTAGCTCTGAACCCAGCAGGCTGGGGTTCAAAAGCGATACCCCATTATATCCTGAAACCTTTTGTTTTCCAGCACTTATTAGCCGTGTCCGAATGGTAGAGCCCAGCTCTGGAATGGCAATTTCTCCCGGAATTGGCAGTAAGTAAGAGTAGTTTTCCGGTGATTTTTCGGCTTTTCGGCTGAATTGGAGTTCCCGCAGGGTGCGATTCACTGCCAGTTCGCCCGGTAAAGCTAGATTTTTGGCTGGCCGATCTTGCTCCAGAAGCAGTGTAAGTTGTTGAATATGCTTGAATTCCAGCGCAACGCCAAAGCACTCGGCGGTTCCCTGCAACACCAGCCGTTGTAGCGCTAAGGGCAGGCCGCGCAAGGCAGCAATATCCAAAGCCAGCACGCCTTCTGCCTCACCACTGGTGCTTCTGCCGCTGCGGCTAGGCTTGCCCTGGAGGATCAAGCGCGGCAATAGCTGAGAGAGTTCACGGCTCCAATATTCTTCTTCCGCTCGCGCCAGCTCGGCCAGATCAGCCAGCGTCTGCCGGATAGCCGGATTGAAATCCCGCTCCAGCAACGGCAGCAAGCTGTGCCGGACACGATTGCGCGTATGGGCGACATCCTGATTCGAAGCGTCTTCGCGCCATGGCTGGCCAATGGATTTCAGGTATGTCTCAACTTCCTGGCGGCTGGTGGTAAGCAGTGGCCGGATCAGATGCTTTGCTTTTTGCTCTGGAGCAATTCCCGCCAGCCCGCGTGCGCCCGTTCCGCGAAGAATGCGCATCAACACGGTTTCAGCCTGATCGTCTTGTGTATGAGCTGTCGCCATCAGGTCTGCTTTGCTTTGCTGGTCTTTCCTTGGATTCACTAATTCGGCAAACCATTCGTGCCGGAGATCTCTGGCAGCTGTTTCCAAACTGATTTTCTGCGTGTTTGCGTGGGCCGGAACATTGCCTGTGCCCAAGTGAAACTCAAGCTGATAGCTGGCGGCCAGCTCCTGCACAAATTGCTGGTCGGCATCAGCCTCACTGCCGCGAATCTGGTGATTGAAGTGAGCAACCGATAGCACCGCGCCCAACTCTTCACGCAACTCCAGCAGAACACGCAGCAGCGCCACTGAATCCGCACCGCCGGAACAGGCGACAGCCACGCGATCTCCCGCACGGAGTAGCCGCTGGTCGCGAATATATTTGAGAACTTTTTCCAATCAATTCTCTGCTTGTATTCATTGTGGAGTAATTCACAGGCATATGTACAGAAAAGCCCGTTGCTGAATTAATAGTGAAAATCCGTTTTATCCGTGTTCATCCGTGGTAAGCCTTTGGGCCCGGTTTTGATCAGTGTTATCAGTGCAAATCATGTGGTAAGTTTTCTGCTGCCAACATTGTTATACTTTTCACCCGATGAAGGTGATCGTAATCATTCCGGCTGCTGGTCTTGGCACACGTATGACGTCGGCCAAAAAAGGCGCGCCCTCAAAACAGTTTTTTGAGATCAACGGCACACCCATTGTCATTCACACGCTGCGCGTCTTTGCGCGTAATCAGCAGATCAGCCAGATCGTTGTCGCGTTGCGCAAGAATGAGATGGACCGCTTCAGTAAGCAGCTGGAAAAAGAAAAACTCAGCGGCAAAGTAAAAGTAGTTGAAGGCGGCGAGCACCGCCAGGAATCCGTGGCCAACGCGCTGGCTCAACTCAACGCCGCAGCCGACGATATCGTTCTGGTCCACGATGCAGTTCGGCCATTCGTCGATGACGAAATTATTGCCAGCGTAATTCACGAAGTAGAGCGCCACGGCGCGGCCATCGCCGGACTGCCTGCGGTTGACACCATCAAGCAGGTAGAGCGCGCAGCCGAAGGCGCGATTATTACCTCGACAATCCCGCGCGAACGCATCGTGCAGGCACAAACACCGCAGGGCTTCCGCTATGAACTGATCAAACGCGCCTTTGACAGCGCCACCGCTGACGGCTTCACCGGCACCGACGAATCGTCACTGGTAGAGCGCCTGGGCGAAAGTGTGTGGGTGGTAATGGGCTCGCCAAGAAATATAAAGATCACAACTCCGGCAGATATGGAATTGGCGGAATTTTTGATGAAGCTTGGTGCTAAATAAAAAGTCAAAAGCTTACCACGGATAAACACGGATTACACGGATCAATATGGCAAGCGGATCGCAGTTGAAACACGCCGAGTTGACGGAAACAATCATCGGCGTTTTTTACGAAGTCTACAATGAACTTGGATTTGGCTTCCTTGAGTCCGTTTACCGCAGGTCATTGCATATGGCTTTGCGTGAAAAAGGTTTATCTGTAGAAGCAGAAATTCCTGTTCCAGTTTTCTTCCGCGGTGTGAACGTGGGCGATTTCCGCGCCGACTTAGTCGTTAATAGCTGCATTCTGCTGGAGTTAAAAACGTCCGACGCAATCATTGTTGCCCATGAAGCCCAGCTTTTAAATTATCTGAGAGCAACATCTCTTGAATTGGGCTGATTCTAAATTTTGGACCAAAGGCACAAGTTCGGCGCTTATTGTTTGACAATGATCGCAAACAAGCCAGGACCTATCGAGTTGGAGGATCTGTTTGACTCTGTGTAAATCCGTGTTATCCGTGTTTATCCGTGGTGAGGTTTTTGCATGAGAATTGGTTACGGCTGGGACTCACACGAATTTCAATCCGGCGTTACTTTAAAAATTGGCGGCGTTACGCTGCCACATGACAAAGGTCTTGCCGGCCACTCTGACGGCGACGTTCTTCTCCACGCCATCACTGACGCTCTGCTAGGCGCCGTAGCCGCCGGTGATATTGGCAGCTACTTTCCACCCACCGACCCCAAGTGGAAAGGCGCTGACTCCGTTATTTTTCTGGAAGAAGCTTTGAAACAAGTGCACCTTGCCGGATACAAAATTTCTAACATCGACTCAACGTTGATTCTAATGGAGCCCAAAATCGTCCCGCATGCTAAAAAAATTCAGGCACGCGTGGCAGAATTGCTCGGCGTGAAGCCCAATCAGGTCGGCATCAAGGCCAAAACTCCAGAAGGCATGGGCACAGACAACGCGGCTATCGCGCATGTGGCTGTATTGCTGGAGCAGGTCGCGAAGCGACAATCAACATTGCCACGTAAAGCCGCTGCTAAAAAATCTATCGCCAAGAAAAGCAAAACCTTGAAACGCAGAGGAAAAAAGTAAGCAGAGGAAAAAAGAGCAGGATTTTTCTGTTTTCAATCGGCTTGTGATTTTCGTATCACATCCTTTCCGTGTTAAGGACGTGGTATTTGAGGTTTCGAAATTCAGAGCAACGATGCAGTGCGAAAAAATCTGCGCAAACAATAAAGACCTTTCATTCCTCTGCTTCCTCAGTTCCTCTGCGTTTCAAAGGTGTTCTCTTGTTTCCAGTCAGCTGTACTGCTACCCTTGTTTGCTTTCCGTGAACGTCATTTCACTTCCGGTGGTGAATAAATAATGAAGAAATGCATTTCGTCCCTCGTCCTCTTTTTTGTTTTTGCCTGCGCCCTCAGCTCGTACGCAGCCGGTCCTCTACTCATGCAGACGCCCACGCTTTCCAAGACGCACATTGCCTTCGCTTATGCGGGCGATTTGTGGCTTGTGCCACGCGAAGGTGGAGAGGCGCGCCTGCTGACCAGCGGCAGTGGCACCAAGAGTAATCCGGTCTTCTCGCCGGACGGAAGCCTGATTGCCTTCACCGGCGACTATGACGGCAACGTGGATATTTACGTTATGCCCAGCAGCGGCGGCGTTCCCAAGCGGCTTACGTATCACCCCGCAGTGGATGAAGTAATGGGCTGGTCGCCAGACG
>DASZMF010000429.1:0-3248 GCA_035552035.1 Candidatus Angelobacter sp. | reverse complement strand
AAGAAACACATGCGCGGCCCGGTGAAAAAAGTAATTATTTCCGCGCCGGCAAAAAATGAAGACATCACCATTGTGCTGGGCGTGAATGAAGGCAAGTACGATCCGGCGAAGCATCACGTTGTATCGAATGCTTCCTGCACCACCAATTGCCTGGCGCCTGTGGCCAAGGTGATTCATGACACTTTCAAGATTCAGTGCGGCACCATGACCACGATCCATTCTTATACGAATGATCAGGTCATTCTGGATTTTCCGCATAAAGATTTGCGCCGCGCCCGGGCTGCCGCTCTCTCCATGATTCCCACTTCCACGGGAGCCGCCAAGGCGCTCAACCTGGTGATTCCAGATTTAAAAGGCAAGCTGGATGGCTTTGCCATGCGCGTGCCCACACCAAACGTTTCTGTCGTCGATCTGGTGGCGTTTGTGGAAAAGGCTACCAGCGTGGAAGAAGTGAACGCCGCGCTGAAGGCCGCTGCTGATGGTCCGATGAAAGGCATCCTGGGCTATACAACTGAGGAGTTGGTCTCTGTCGATTATCGTGGCGACGAGCGTTCTTCCATCGTTGACGCTCCCCTGACCCGCGTGGTGGCTGGCAATTGCGTGAAGGTGATTGCCTGGTATGACAATGAATGGGGCTACTCATGCCGCGTGCGTGACTTGATCCACTTCATGAGCAAAAAAGGAATCTAGGTCACCGGCTAAGACTGAAAAAACATGGCAAAGCTTTCCATACAGGACCTGCATCTTGAAGGGCACAGAGTATTTATGCGCGTGGACTTTAACGTCCCGCTGACGGAAGATGGCCGCGTCTCCGATGACACACGTATTCGCGAGACGCTGCCAACGATCGAATACGCGCTACGCAAAGGTGCAAGGCTGATACTGGCTTCGCATCTGGGGCGTCCCAAGGGGAAGGTGAACGCCAAGATGAGTTTGAAGCCAGCGGCGGAGCGCTTGCGCATGCTGCTGGATGAAAAGCTGGGACGCAGCTGCAACGTAGGCTTTTCTCCGGACTGCATTGGCCTGGGCGCGGAAGAGATGGCGCACAAGCTGGAAAAAGGCCAGACGCTGCTGCTGGAGAATCTGCGCTTTCACGCGGAGGAAGAAGCGAACGACGAAGGCTTTTCCCGGCAGCTTGCCGCGCTGGCTGATCTTTATGTAAATGACGCTTTTGGTTCGGCGCATCGGGCCCATGCTTCAACGGCGGGCATTACTAAATTTGTTGGCAAGGCTGCGGCTGGCCTGCTGATGCAGAAGGAGTTGGAGTATCTGGGTAAGGCCGTCCTGCATCCGGAGAAGCCTTTTGTGGCGATCATCGGCGGCGCAAAAGTTTCTGACAAGATTGATGTGATTCTCAACCTGCTGACGAAAGTGGATGCGCTGCTGATTGGCGGCGCGATGGCTTATACGTTCCTCAGAGCGCAGGGCAAGTCCACCGGCAAGTCACTGGTGGAAGAAGACAGGGTCGAGCTGGCGAAGTCGCTCATGGAAGACGCGAAGAGCGAGCACGTCCGACTGCTGCTGCCAGCGGACAACGTTGTGGCGGACAAGATTGATGCTTCTGCTGCAACGCAAACGGTCAAGACCGCTCAGGGCATTCCGGCTGACAAAATGGGACTGGATATTGGCCCAGAGACGATTGCTGCTTTCAGCAAAGAGATTGCCGGAGCAAAGACGATTGTGTGGAATGGCCCCATGGGCGTATTTGAAGTGGCTCCATTCGCGCATGGCACCATGAAGATTGCCGCGGCCATTGCGGCGAATCGGGGAGCTGTGTCGATTGTCGGCGGCGGAGATTCGGTGGCGGCGATTCATCAGTCTGGGCTGGCGGACAAGATCTCGCATATCTCCACGGGTGGCGGCGCGTCACTGGAGTTTCTGGAAGGCAAAAAGCTGCCGGGCGTGGAAGCGCTCACCAATAAATAAAATGACGGACAAATAAATGCCGCCAAGCCTGCGATACCGGATCGGAGCTGAAGCCATACTCGAATTGGTGATTGGCGACATCACGGACGAAACTACCTGCGCCATTGTGAATGCCGCCAACTCTGGGCTGCTGGGAGGAGGCGGCGTGGATGGAGCGATTCATCGTGTAGCTGGGCCGTCATTGCTGGAAGAGTGCAAGAAAATCCGCGAACAGCGCGGCCCTTTGCCGGCTGGACAAGCCGTTATCACATCTGCAGGCAATCTCAACGCCCGATATGTAATTCACACCGTTGGCCCGGTCTGGCAGGGCGGCGAGAAGAATGAGCCGCAGATCCTGGAAAGCTGCTACTGCCATTCCATGGAGCAGGCCAATCTCAAGGCGTGTGCCAGCATCAGCTTCCCTTCTGTCTCTACCGGGGCGTTTGGATATCCCGTGGGACCGGCGGCGCAGATTGCCTTACGCGCGATTGCCGACCTGCTGCATCATCCGAAGACGGTCAAGCTGGTCCGCTTTGTGTTGTTTGAGCAGCGGACTTTCAAAGCTTACGCGGCAGCTGCGGAGAAGCTGAGCCGCGATTTTCCTAATTATGAGATCAGAATTGAAGAATAAGGGCTTTCAGCATGACTGCACTGCTTGAGAGAAACAAATCTTGCGAGAAAACATGCACAAGAAAACATTCATAAGAAAATCAGACATAAGAAAAACAGTTCCGAGAAAGCCAGCCCTGCGCGAACGGGCACGAGAAAAAGACGCATGAGAAAAAAGCTGATTGCCGCCAACTGGAAGATGTACAAGACGCCGAAAGAGGCGCAAGCCTTTGTATCGGCGTTGCTGCCGCACTTGTGGGAGCACACGCGCGATGAAATTGTGATATGCCCGCCTTTCGTCTTGATACCGGCCGTGGTGGAGGCCACAAAAGACAGCGGCATTGGCGTGGGCGGACAGGACATGTTCTGGGAAAAAGAAGGCGCTTATACCGGCGCAATCTCTGCTGAGATGCTGCGCACGGCAGGCTGTTCGCATGTGATCATCGGCCACTCGGAACGGCGGCAGTATTTTGGCGAGACTGATGACACGGTGAACCGCAAGCTTCGCGCCGCGCTGGCCGCTGGACTGAAGCCGATTGTCTGCGTGGGAGAAGTGCTGCAGGAGCGCGAAGCCGGCGTTACAGATGACGTTCTGCGCCGGCAATGCAGTGTCGCCTTCAGGGAGATATCCAGCGGCGAGGCCATTCCCATGGTGATTGCTTATGAGCCGGTGTGGGCCATCGGCACCGGGAAGACGGCAACGCCGGAGCTGGCAGCAGAGGCGCATCGGACGA
>DASZMF010000428.1:0-2128 GCA_035552035.1 Candidatus Angelobacter sp. | reverse complement strand
CGCTGATAGAGCGGAATAGCGCCCAGGGATGGAGCGGGGGAGTCAGAAGGAAAGGAAGGTGAGACCTCGGTGAGCGGATGGTCAAAAATGTGTTGCGTTACGGCCAGCAGAACCTGCCAGTCAGTTTGTGAAACAGTGCGGGTTGGGGTTATGGGCGGTGACTCCGGGGTGGGAACGTCTTTGGCAATGCAACAATGCCTTGGACAATGAGCGCAGCAGCACTGTTGAACGGCGCCCGGCTGAGGGGTCGAATTGACGGCTCCAGCCATGAAAGCGGTTTGCGTCGCGATCAGCAGAAAGCTGAACAGGATGGCAAACACGCTTTTCATGGTTTTATTGTAGGAGATTCGAGCCGCCCGTCAAAGGGTCATTTCTTGGCTTTGGCTTCAGCCTCCTCGATCTTCTTGATGTACTTGGCGGGGTCTTTATCAAAGTCCTTCTGGCAGTCCTTGCAGCAAAACTTGATCTCTCGGTCCTTGTAAGAATAAGTAACAGGCTTACCCATGTCCCCACCCAACTTCTCGCCCGACACGACGCAGGTTTTCAGGGTATAGGGTGTGAGTTTGTCGGCCTTTTTTGTGTCGTCGGCACGAACAACCAGGGGGATGGATAGAAAGCCCGTGATAAGCAGGGCAACGGTCATGGTTTTCAATGATTTCATAGTTTTTTAGTTTAATTGTTTATTACCAGCGCCTGTAATACGGCCCAGGGGAGCAAATCCCTCAAACTTTCTCCAACAATTTCAGGGCGCATGCTCCATGGAATCATCTTGCCTCATGCCATAGCCAGGCAGGAACGTTCGTTCCTCAACCCAAGCGAGGTAACGTCTGCCTTGATCAGGGGGCATGGTCCGACTCACTTCCATGAAATGCCTCAGCATGGCCTGCTGGCATTCCAGACGAAGCTGGGCCGCTTCGGCCAGTTTCTTTTCGACGTCCGGAGTCATGGTGTTGGTCTTGGCCAGCAAATCCTTTAACTCGGCATTCTTAGCGTCGATGCGGTGGCACATCTCCACACAGTGGGGACGATAGGCCGCATGCAATTCACTGACACGAGCCAGTTCGGCGTCGCTCAGGTTAAACTCCTTTTTCAGCCAGGCCAGTTCGGGCGCTTTGCTCTCGGTAAGACCCTGGCTGGGAGCTGCGCTCAGAAAGTAAAACCCGTAATAAGCGCCTGCTGCCAAGAGCAAACCTAAAACCAAAATGAAAGCGCTTCGTTTCATCGTTCAACGGCGGGGCATCTGGTAGGGATCAATCGATTGGACATATTGCTGGCTCAATCTGCCCTCCAAGTGTGCCCGCTGCTGTTGGCCTTGCCAATGTCCCGCCAGACCCACGGCGAGCAGAAAAACCAGGTAAGCAGCACCCATCGCGCGCCGGGGCATTCTTGCCTGGAGCCAGCTCTGCATGAGCATCCAGAGGGTGGTCTTGTCACGGACCTCCGCCTGCGCGATTCCTTGCCAGACCCGCTCTTGAAAGCGTGGCGGTAGCGGCGTGGCTACCTGCCATTTTTGCAGCATCTTGTGGAGCGGATCGTTGGTTAAATCGTCTTTCATTTGCCGACAGGGGTGGCGGCTCAATACCGCCACCCTCTAATTATAATTGCTGTAAACAGCATCACCACCATTATTTCAATGGGGCGATTTGGAACTCTTGGCCACGTCCACGCTCATCAAGTTGCTGCCGTAACCTTGGCGAGGCGACAATCCCATCCTTGTCCACGGCTTTATATTCAACCGGGGCAATGGCTTTGGAGGGCGTGCCGGACTTTCTTTCATCCACAACAGGTCCGGCCTTTGGCGAAGCGGGGACGCCTTTTGCGCCAGCGGTTTGATCTACAGCCGAAGCCATCGTGCAACAAGGCTCGCTGGGTGTGGTCTTCCGCTCATTTAGCATCTGCCGAAGCCTGGGCGAGGCGGCAATTCCATCCTCTCCGGCAGCCCGCGCGATGCCAGAGCCAGAGACGCTGATCCCCGTCAGGATCGCGGTGACCAATAGGATTTTGTTCATGTTTTTCATAGCTTTTGATTTCGTTTTGGCGGGTCCGGCCCGCCTTTTGTTATTCTGTCCGATCTTAATACGCCGCAGCCGGACCAATCCCTCAGGAATTTTTCAATATCTTTCTTTGG
>DASZMF010000427.1:0-3973 GCA_035552035.1 Candidatus Angelobacter sp. | reverse complement strand
TTCTTCACCACCGAAAGCATTGCGCTCGCCATGCTGGGCCGTTTGGGCGACATCAAGGTAGTGCGCGAAGACCTGGTCTGTTAAACGGAGTTTAGGCGCGACTGGCAGCGCGCGCCAGTTTTTCATCCAGAAAATCCAGCGATCGCTGCAGTTGTTCCCGATATTTTGGATTACTCGCTGAAGCGATATCCTGCAACACACGGGTGCGTGAAAGTTGAAGGCTATCCAATTCACGCTGCCTGGTGGCTTCCGCCTCGTTTACTCTGGTTTCGGTCTTGAGACTGGCGGCCTTTTCGGCGGCCAGCTCAATTTGCTCTTCAACAGATTTGCTTTCCCAGCCGCGTGCCATGCTCCTTTGATGTTCGCATACATTTGTTCTTGTAGTATATAGGCCGCAAGAGCATGGCTTGAACGGCTGTTCAAAGGGAGTTTTATTGAAGGCGCGGTGGTTCTATCTCTTTTTCTTTATTTCAGGTTTTTGCAGTCTTATTTACGAAGTTGTCTGGTTGCGTCTGGGCATGGCCAAATTCGGCGTCACTACGCCCACGGTTTCCATTGTGCTGTCGGTTTTCATGGCAGGCCTCGGCCTTGGATCATGGGCAGGCGGCCTTTATATTCGCCGGTTTCAGCATTCTCCGGCCGCGACGCCGCTTCGCCTATATGCTTTTCTTGAATTGCTGATCGGCGCGTCGGGCTGGATTGTGCCGTGGATGATAACTTTCGGTTATCACTTACTGAGAGATCTAGGGAAGACCCTGGCATGGGGTTCGTCTTCCTATTACTTTGCGGCTGGAACCTGGATTTTGATTGCGCTTCTTCCCTGGTGTACCTGTATGGGCGCCACATTTCCTTTCGCCATGGCAGCCATTGATCGGTTTCGTGATGCCGACAAGGAACATTCATTCAGCTTTCTTTATTTGGCCAATGTTTTAGGCGCAATCCTCGGCACGTTGATTCCGGCCTTCATACTTATCGAACTGGTGGGTTTTAAGGGGACGCTGCGCCTGGCCAGCGGTCTAAACGGATTGCTGGCTTTTGCCGTGTTTGCCCTGAGCTTTTCGCTGGTCGGCCAACCGTCCGTTGAAATCACCGCTCGCGAAGAGCAAAACTTCACAGTTCAAAGGGGAGTGCTCTGGCTTCTTTTTTCAACCGGTCTTTGCAGCATGGCGATGGAAGTGGTCTGGATCAGACAGTTCACCGTCTATTTGGGAAATGTGGTTTATGCCTTTGCGTTGATCCTGGCCATTTACCTGATTGCTACCTTCCTGGGCTCCAGCGTATATCGAAAACTGGTCCGTACGCACATTTCCGAAAGTTGGAGCGCGGCATGGATACCTCTGGGCTTGTGTTCGCTGTTGCCGCTGTTAATGGCCGACCCTCGATTGCAGCTTCCTCAACCAGACGATATCCGAGCCAATCTTGCTTATGGCGCTCTTCGCGCCGTCATCGGCATCGCTCCCTTCAGCGCGCTGACCGGCTTTCTCACTCCCATGCTGGTGGATCGCTGGTCAAAAGGAAGTCCCGATCGCGCAGGCAAAGCATACGCCATGAACGTGCTTGGCTCAATACTGGGTCCGCTGGTAGCGGGGTTCATCATTCTTCCGCTGGCCGGTGAACATTGGGGTTTGTGCCTGCTTGCCATGCCATTGTTTGCCATTGGCCTGATGAACGCAAAGAGTTCGAAGCTCTTCTATGGCGTCACAGCAGCGGCAGCTCTTCTGATAGCACTTCTGGCCAGGGACTTCGGCACGCAATTTTCGCAACGCATCGAATTAAGAGATCACACCGCAACCGTCATCGCGACCGGTGAGGGCATGGGTAAGCGACTGCTGGTGAACGGCACTGGCATGACCAGACTAACGCCTATTACGAAAATGATGGCGCATCTTCCGCTGGCATTCCTGAGCCGACGGCCGACGGACGCACTGGTGATTTGTTTTGGCATGGGCACCACGTTCCGCTCTATGCTGTCCTGGGGCATCAACGTCACAGCGGTGGAACTGGTGCCGAGCGTTCCCAAAGTCTTCGGCTATTTCCATCCGGACGGCCCTTCGCTTTTGAAGACTCCGCAGGCGCACATCGTGATTGACGATGGCCGCCGTTATCTCGAGCGTTCGTCAGCGCAGTTCGACGTGATTGCAGCAGATCCTCCGCCACCCATCGGCGCGCCCGCCTCCAGCCTGCTCTATTCGCAGGAATTCTATGCTGTCTTAAAACAGCATCTGCGCAAAGGCGGCATTGTGCAGGTGTGGTGCCCTGGCGGCGACGATGCAACCATGGCCGCAATCACCAGATCTCTTGAGAACTCGTTCGCTTACATCCGCGCGTATGAATCCATTGAAGGATGGGGCACTCATTACCTGGTCAGCATGGAGCCGTTGCCAGCCGCCAGTGCCGCCGAGCTCGCAGGAAAGCTGCCGCCGCGCGCCAGCCGCGATCTGGTGGAATTCAATCCAAAGCTGAGCGCCGAAGAGATGTTCCGCAAAGTATTGGAGGCCGGACAACCGCTAACGAGTTTCACCGACCCGCTTCCCCGACAGATTGCGTTATCCGACGATCGCCCGGTGAATGAGTATTTCCTGCTGCGTTATCGGGGTGAGGACGATAGCGATAACTGATTGGAATTTCACTCCTGCTTAGCCGCGAAAGATGCGAGCCACTCAGGGTAATCAAAAGAGTCTTCGCCATTCAGCGTTGGATAATCCTCAGAATGGAAGCAGTGCTGGACCACGGTGTTTAACGTATTGCGTAACTGGCTCTCATCCGGATCGAAAGCTTCAAAGCCGACGCTCCACCATTTGACGCCGCGGACCTCTAGTTGCGTTAACTCTACAGTACAGCCCCTCGCGGGAAAGCTGCCTGGATCGACGGCATTCGCCTTCAGGTCCGCATCATCGAGCCTATACTTGCGCAAGTGCCGCTCCTTTTCGATGGTGATCCAATAACTATCGGGAGCTTTATTGCCCTCGTCATCAGGGACTTTGAAGCTCCACTTGCGCCAGAGCGCGGGACGGCCGAGAGCTCGGACTCCGAAGGAAACGAGGCCGAGATCGAGAAGGTCGCGGCGCTTTACCTCGAATTTGCCATCACGAACCTTGATGCCGATATCCTTTGTCCCCGGAAGACTTAGATAGTGATCCTGGCGCTTTTCAGATTTACCGGGCCCGAGTTCCCATCGATGAATCCAGGCCAGTGCTTCGGGAGGTGGAAGGCCCGGCATAAACCACCGCGTTTCGATGCTTGGCAGCATAGGCAGAGAGAATTTTACAACGCTTTCATTGCGCTGTTCGAAATTAACCACTCACATAGCGCATAACAAGCATGTATCCCCTATCCCACAGATAAAACAAGCCTCGGCATGACGCCGCCGCTGGATCGTGGCAAAGTCTGGGATGAAAGGAAGGTACTCACATGGCAGCTCTTGACTGGTCACAATGTCCAGCCGTCGAAAGCGTGGCGGATAGACGTAGCGGCGCATGGGTGTTCAAAGATACTTGGATGCCTGTTGCTGAGGCGGGTTCCAGCATAGAGGAAATTATCGAGCAGTTTCATGCAACGCGGAAACAAATCCAGGCCGTACTTGAATTCGCAGCCCGGAGCCTCGACGCGCCGCCGGGTCCGGTTGGTGCAGCCACCGTTTCTGATGCGCATTCTCTTTGATCACGGCACCCAAGCGGCATTGCCAGGGCGCGGGCTTTGAGCTTTTGCTAACGACCGATAAAAGAATTCGGTATCAGCAGAATTTGACAGGGCGAAAAATAGCTATTGTTGTACTCGCCAATTTGATATGGCCGTCCATCCGGCACCACACAAACGATAATTTCGCGAAAATGGATTGACAGGAGCAGGAATCCATGCGGCGCGTTCGGTATTCGGTGGTGATGAGTTTGGACGGTTACATCGCAGGTCCAAAGGGCGAAGCCGATTGGATAACCACGGAGCCGGATTTCGATTTCACTCCAATATTCAAACA
>DASZMF010000426.1:0-3062 GCA_035552035.1 Candidatus Angelobacter sp. | reverse complement strand
GCCCAACACTTTTCTTTTCTCTGAAGCGGAAGGGCCTGCAGGATCGCTGACCACGGGCTTCCACACGTTTCTTTTTGACGATAGCACGAACCCGGAGCCGGTCTGGGTATCGATTTTTGCCAGCTGGATTTCGCCCGGACTGTTCGACGCCGGCATTGAAGACGTAACCTCGCTGAGCCATGAGATTGCCGAGTCCATTAACAATCCGTTCCTTATTAATACTGTTCCGGCGTGGCAGTTCCCGGGCGTTGCCGGCAGCTGCCAGGACGATCTGGAAATCGCGGACCCAATTGAGGCGCTGAACAACGAGACTGTGCCCATCCAGATCAATAAAGGGCGCGGCAATTTTGTCTATCATCCGCAGAATATGGCGCTGTTGCAATGGTTTGCTGACGATGTGCCCTCTAACGCCATCCACGGAGCGTACAGCTTTCCTGATACCTCAGCACTGACTGGTCCGGCAGTTCCATTTGGGGCGCTCGCCTGTCCGACGCAGTAGTGCCAGAGGCTTAAGTACATTCGTCTTTTCAAAAGTGGCGCTGGAGTCTTCTGGCGTCATTTTTCTTTGGGGTGAAATTTTTGGAATGAACATTTTTTAGATGAACCTCAGTAATTTGCATCCCAAAGACCTGCCTGATAATCTAACTAAACGGTTAATTAATTCATTTTTAACATATCCCCCTCATTCGAGCGGTGCTCCAGTGAAATTTAGGTCGGCAGAGAGACAAGGTATGAACCTCATCCGCAATATGGATGCATCTAAAACCCGATATCGCGGCAAGAAGGTGTTCATGAGGACGAACTCTGTCCTGGTGTTTTCATTTTTATTTATGGCTGCGCTCTCTGCGGCTGCTCAGCTTCCTTCTACCGGGCCTGCGCCGATGACTGAGAGCCAGTCTCCGGCACTGAACTCGCCCCAGATGCCCTCTATGGATTCATTCAATGGCAGCGGGGTGGTGGATAAGCTTGTCCCCGGGGTAGTGAAGCTGTCTTTGCTGGATGCGATTGATCGCGGCATCAAGCACAATCTCGGCCTGCTTCTTTCGCAGCAGCAGTCAGATTCGGCGCGTGCGGAGTATCGGCGGCAGCTGAGCGCTTTGCTGCCGAATGTCTCTGGCAACGTGAGCGATTCAGTAAACCAGATCAACCTGGCAGCGTTTGGAATTCCATTGCCTGCGGGATTGACTTCGCCCGTGGTGGGGCCGTTCGGCGTGTTTGACGCTCATGCCAGCGCGAGCGAAACCCTGCTGGACTTTAGCGCGATGAACAAAGTGCGCGCGGCAACAGAAAATGAAAAGGCGGCAAAGCTTACCATCCAGGACGCACGCGAACTGGTGGTGCTGATTGTGGGCAATCAATATCTGCTCACGGTGGCGAGCGCGGCTCGGCTGGATACAGCGAAGGCACAACTCAATACCGCGCAGACAATCTTCGGGCAAACCAAAGATTTAAAAGCGGCCGGCGTAGCCGCGGGCATTGACGTGTTGCGCTCACAAGTACAAATGCAGACGCAGCAGCAACGCGTGCTGGCCGCACAAAATCAATACGAGCAGCAGAAGATGGGATTTGCGCGGACCATTGGCATGGCGGTTTCGCAGCCATTTGAATTGACTGATGCAGTGCCTTATCCGCCCACGGCTCCCGTGGATTTTGATCAAGCTTTGGCGCTGGCGTATAAGCAGCGTCCAGAATATCTGGCGGCGGAGTCGCGAGTTCGTTCGGCTGAACTGGCAGTGAAAGCAGCCAGAGGAGAAGCGTTGCCAACCGTGGCATTAAACGGTCAAGTAGGTTATATAGGCCCATCGCCGGGAAATTCCGACGTGACGTACGCGCTTTCAGCCGGCGTGCGGGTGCCGATTTTTCAAGGCGGCAAGGTGAAAGCAGACGTTGATCAGGCAGAGACGCAGTTGCGGCAAAACCGTTTACAACTGGCGAATCTGCGCAGCCGCGTGGAATTTGAAATCCGATCGGCGCTGCTGGATGTAAAAACCTCTGACGATCAGGTGGCTGTGGCCAGAGACCAGATTGAGCTGGCCGGTGAGCAACTCAAGGAATCTCAGGACCGCTACAAAGCAGGAGTTTCCGGCAGTCTTGAGGTAGTGCAGTCACAGGA
The DNA here is from genome assembly GCA_035552035.1 of Candidatus Angelobacter sp. Classification (GTDB taxonomy): domain Bacteria; phylum Acidobacteriota; class Terriglobia; order Terriglobales; family Acidobacteriaceae; genus Angelobacter. Next base: position 949 of record DASZMF010000426.1, on the reverse strand, counting down.
AGCGGTGGCGAGCGCAAACGATTCTTACATTCAGGCGTTGTATCAGAACAATGTGGCCAAGCTCACGTTGGTGCGTGCACTGGGTGAAGCTGAGCAGAGAACGCGAGCATTTTTGGGGGGTAAATAAGGTGGCGAATTCCCAGTACGACGTAGAAGACGACGTGAAAGAGCCAGTGCAGAAACAAGACCAGCAGCCAGCGGGAGCGGACAAAGATGACCGTCGCTCCGGCAAAGAGCGGCGCGCGCAGGCGGACCGTCGCGGCCCCGTGGGATTTTTCCGCACGCATCCGCACGCGATTTGGATCATTGCCGCTGTAGTAATTTTGCTCATCATCGGCGGAGTTTTTGTGTGGCAGTATTACGCCGCTCGCGAGTCAACAGATGACGCGCAGATTGACGGCCACATAGATCCTATTAGCCCGCGCGTAACTGGCACTGTAGTGAACGTGCTGCATGACGATAACGAAGTGGTGCAAGCCGGAACGCTGCTGGTGGAAATGGATCCCAAGGATTATCAGGTTGCCGTGGACCGCGCGCGCGCTGACCTGGCCAATGCACAGGCGAACGCAACTGCGGCGAATGTTGGTGTCCCGATTACCGAGACAACCACCAGCAACCAGCTTGTTGCCGCCAACGCCGGAGTAACCACCGCTGGCCGCGATATTGAATCGGCCAAGGCGAAACTCAATGATGCGCAGGCGATGTTCGCGAAAACAACTGCTGACCTGAAGCGCATGGAAATGCTGATTGCGAAAGATGAAATTTCGCATCAGCAATATGACGCATCCGTGGCAGCCAATAACTCGGCGAAAGCCAATGTTGACGCAGCCACTGCCGGCATTGCCAGCGCTGAAAGCCGCTCCGCGCAAGCCCAGGCCCAGGCCGAGGGTGCGCGTACAGTTCCTGAGCAGCTCAAAGTAACCAAAGCCCGTGCCGGAGCAGCCAACGC